>CALMST010000334.1 GCA_937872315.1 uncultured Ignavibacteria bacterium
TCATAACTCATAACTCATAACTCATAACTCATAACTCATAACTCATAACTCTTAAAGTAACTTAGTATTCGAATCCTTTTCAGATAATACAGGATGATCTGCCGGCCAGAATATTCCAAGCTTCGGATCATTCCATTTTACACCTTTCTCATTTTCCGGATCATAATATTCAGACATTTTATAATGAAAGATGCAATGATCGCTCAGCACATAATGTCCGTTTGCAAAACCCGGGGGCACAAGTACCTGATGCCTGTTGTCGCTTGTAAGAATGAATGACTGCCATTTCAGATACTGCCCGGAATCTTCCCGCATGTCGGCAACCACAAAAAATATCTTCCCGTACATGCAGTGAATAAGTTTCCATGTCTTGTTGTCATAATGAAGTCCTCTCAATACATTCCGGGATGAAGTCGAGATATCATCCCTTACAAACTTTGTATTAATATTATTCAGCTTGTAATCCTCTTCATTAAAAGTTTCAACATACATGCCTCTGTGATCTTCAAAGATTGAAGGCTTTATAAGTATCACATCGTTAAGGTCTGTCTTTGAAACTGTTATAGGCATAAAAAAATAATATTAGTTTTAGGTATTAATAACCTTTTTTCTTAACCATTTCACAATCAGCTTTTACCATTATCTTTACCAGTTCTTCGAAAGTAACTTTCGGTTTCCATCCGAGAATTTTTTCAGCTTTTGAAGGATCACCTATAAGCAGATCGACTTCAGTAGGGCGGTAATAATTCTTATCAATTTCAATGCGAACTTTTCCTGTTGCAGCATCATAACCTTTTTCATCTTCATTCTTGCCTTTCCATTCAATATCAACACCGATCTCTTTGAAGGAAAGTTCAATGAATTCTTTCACGGTGTGAGTCTCGCCGGTTGCAATGACAAAATCATCCGGAGTTTCCTGCTGAAGCATTCTCCACATCGCTTCGCAATACTCCGGCGCATAACCCCAGTCTCTTTTGGAATTCAGATTACCCATTGACATGTTTTCCTGAATTCCTGCCTGTATTCTTGCAACTGCTCTTGTGATCTTTCTTGTTACGAAGGTCTCACCCCTTCTTGGTGATTCATGATTGAAAAGTATTCCGTTGCATGCAAACATGTCATAAGCTTCCCTGTAATTTACGACAATCCAGTATCCGTATATTTTCGCAACACCGTAAGGACTTCTCGGATAAAAAGGAGTGGTTTCTGTCTGAGGAACTTCCTGAACTTTTCCGTAAAGTTCGCTCGTAGATGCCTGATAAAATTTTACCTTCCTCAAACCTGTCTCCCTTATAGCGTCAAGAAATCTTAATGTACCGAGAGCATCCACCTGCGCCGTATAATCCGGCACCTCAAATGAAACTTTAACGTGACTCTGAGCAGCTAAATTATAAATTTCATCCGGTTCGATTTTTTCCAGCAACCTGTTGAGACTGCTTGTGTCAACCAGATCACCAAAGTGTAAAAATAACTTACTGTCTAAAAGTTTAGCATCTGAATATAAGTGATCAATTCTTTTTGTGTTGAATGAACTGCTTCTTCTGATTATTCCATGGACTTCATAACCTTTTTCAAGCAACAATTCCGTTAGATAACTTCCGTCTTGTCCGGTTATTCCTGATATTAATGCTTTTTTCATTGAACTGTGTTTTATTAATTTTATTTATGAAAATTATTTATGTATGAATTTTTTAATGGTCTCTACGGTAAATCCGATCTGCTCTTTTGTAAGCTCAGGGTAAATTGGCAGCGCTATAGTTTCAGCCGCGCATTCTTCCGAAACAGGGAAGTCACCTTTTTTATATCCGAGATATTCGAAGCATTCCTGAAGATGGAAAGGGACCGGATAATATATCTCCGTGCCGATCTCATTTTCTGTCATGAATTTTCTTAATTCATCCCGGTCCTGAACTCTTATAATATACTGGTTATAAATATGATAATGCTTAAGATCATTTTTTTTATAAACCGGTTTTGGCAGCAGAACACTGTTTTTTTCATCAAACTTCTGTCTTCCTTCTTCTTCGGCTAAACCATTTTGAAGGAATAACTCAGTATAAAGATCAGCATTCATCTGTCGCTTCTCAGTCCAGGAATCAAGATGCGGAAGTTTTACATTCAATACTGCTGCCTGAAGAGCATCTATCCTGAAATTGCCTCCGATAATCCTGTGATAATATTTCGGCATACCTCCGTGAACCCTGAGTATCCTCAGCTTCTCCGCAAGTTTCTCATCATTGGTGGTTACAAGTCCGCCGTCTCCGAAGCATCCGAGATTTTTGCTCGGATAAAATGAGAAGCAGCCAATGTCTCCGATATTACCAACCTGCCTGCCGTCCTTATATTGAGTTCCGATCGATTGAGCTGCATCTTCTATTACTTTAAGACCATGATCTTCTGCGATCTTCATTATTTTATCCATCTCACAACTCTGTCCGTAAAGATGAACAGGCAAAATTACCTTTGTTTTGTCTGTTATGAGTGATTCAATTTTATCCGGATCAATATTGTATGTTACCGGATCACAGTCAGCGAAAACAGGTTTTGCGTTTAATCTGCTGACAACGCCGGCTGTTGCAAAGAATGAATAAGTCGGCATGATCACTTCGTCACCGGGCTTCAGGTCAATTGCCATTAAAGCGATCAGCAGCGCATCTGTACCGGAAGATACTCCGATTGAATATTTACAGTCAAGATACTCACACATGTTTTTTTCCATTAACTCCACATCAGGTCCAAGTATAAGATACTGGGAACGAGCCACTCTGAGCATTGCTTCTTCAGCTTCTGTCTTTATTGTCTCATATTGAGCTTTTAAATCTAATAACGGGACTTTCATTCGTTTTATAATTTTATTTGATTTCTAAAAATTAATCACTTTTACTTGATCCACTAATATTGAAATCTCTTACAGCTTTCACTTTTAATTTTTACTTAACAAGCCTTCTGCCAATACTGCTGTAATAAAATCCCAGCTTCTCCATCTGTTTCAGATCATAAAGATTTCTTCCGTCAAATATGACTTTTGATTTCAAATTCTTAGTGACTTTATCAAAGTCAGGCGTTCTGAAAACTGACCATTCGGTAGCTATTACAAGAGCATCAGCATCTTTCAGAGCATCATAATGATCTGATACAAACCCGATCTTATCACCAAGTAATTTTTTGACATTTTCCATTGCCTCAGGATCATACGCTGTAATTGTCGCACCTTCATTTAGAAGTTTCTCAATTATATAAAGAGCAGGTGCTTCCCTGATGTCATCCGTGTCAGGCTTGAATGCCAGTCCCCATAAAGCGATCTTTTTTCCTTTAAGATCATTATTGAAATATTCCTTTATCTTCGGAACGATCACGGTTTTCTGCATCTCGTTGATCCTCATTACAGAGTCGAGTATCTCAAAATTATATCCGTATTGTTTGGCTGACTTATAGAGAGCGCTGACGTCTTTCGGAAAACAGCTTCCGCCGTATCCTATGCCCGGGAATAAAAATCTCTTACCGATCCTTGTGTCATTACCCATTCCTATTCTTACAAGGTCAACATCCGCGCCGATCTTTTCACAGATATTTGCGATCTCATTCATAAAAGTAATTCTTGTGGCAAGATATGAATTTGAAGCGTACTTTGTTAATTCAGAAGAACGTTCATCCATAAACACTATAGGATTTCCCTGTCTTACAAACGGCGCAAAAAGATCTTCCATCAACTTTCTTGCTTTTTCGGATTTTGTGCCAATTACTATCCTGTCTGGTTTCATAAAATCATCAACCGCAAGTCCTTCTCTGAGAAATTCAGGATTAGAGACTACATCAAAATCAACATCAGTATTTTTAGAAACTGCTTCTCTGACTTTTTCCGCTGTTCCGACCGGTACAGTGCTTTTATTAACTATCACTTTATATTCTGTGATAATTTTTCCCAGTTCATCAGCAACTCCGAGAATATATGAGAGATCAGCAGATCCGTCTTCACCCGGAGGTGTAGGAAGTGCCAGAAAAATTATATCTGCATGATCGGTTGCCTCTTTAAGGTTGGTGGTAAATCTTAATCTTCCTTCTGAAACATTCCTTTCAAAATAAGTATCAAGATCAGGTTCATAAATAGGCATTATATTGTTTTTCAGTTTTTCAACTTTCTCTTCGTTATTATCCACACATATAACATCATTACCTGTATCAGCGAGACAGGTTCCGGTAACAAGACCGACATAGCCGGTTCCAACAATAGCTAGTTTCATTTAATTAAGTATTTCCTTTCTATTATTAAATTTATTTTTTGAGTGTAAATATTATTAATTGCTTTTTCTAATTTTGAATTTCTTTTACAATTCCATCATACAAGATATAACCCTTTTTTGATTTTTTACAAAATGCATTTCCCTCTTTATCAAATTCCAGTCTTTCACCTGCTTCGCTTACCCAGCCCTTCAATCTCCCGGGATTACCGGTAATGAGCGCAAAATCCGGTACATCTTTTGTGACAACTGCGCCGGCTCCGATAAGTGAATTCTTACCGATTGTGATCCCGCAAACAATTGTCGCATTAGCACCTATGGAAGCGCCTTCCTTTACTAAAGTCTTTGAGTAAAATTCTGAACCTCTCTGAGGGTATTTGCATTTTGGCAAAAGGATATTCGTGAAAACCATCGAAGGTCCGCAGAAAACATGATCTTCAAGCGTCACTCCTTCATATACAGATACATTATTCTGTATCTTGCAGAAATTTCCTACGGTTACATTATTTCCTATATTCACATTTTGTCCGAGTGTACATCCTTCACCTATCACAGCTCCAGACTGAATGTGCGAGAAATGCCATACAGATGTTCCTGTACCTATTTTAACATTATCATCTACAACGGCTGAAGGATGAACTCTGAAGTCGGACATTAAAAACTAAAAATTAAAATTTGGAAATAAAAAAGTATAGCCTGTATTTATAATAAATTATATGCGATCATTTGATCAAATCTTTCTGGGCGCGCTCGAGTGTCTCAAGAACTTCAATTGCATTTTCACCGCCGGATCGCGGTATTGTTTTGTTTTTTATACTGTCAGCAAAATGATTCTGCTCTATTTCAAGCGGCTGTGTATTGTCAAATTCTATGTTCTCAAATTCAGCATCCTTCTTGACAGGCAGTCCGTCTATTATTTCAAATCCCTTTCTGAAAAACTGAAGTTTATTTTCGGACAATGTATCTTCAAATACCATCATCGCTTTATCTCCGATGACTACAAGTCTCTGCTCTTTGAACGGGTGCAGCCAGCTCACATAAATATGGGCATGAACATTCCCTTTGAAATTCAGATATGTAAGAGTAGTATCCTGTATTCCGTCCTGCACGAAAATGGCTCCGGTAGCTGATACTTCATCCGGAATGCATCCGGTAAGAAACTGTATCACAGAAATATCATGCGGCGCAAAACTCCATAAGATATTTTCTTCGGTTCGTATGTTGCCAAGATTGAGCCTGTTACTGTATATATACTGCAGCTTACCAAGTCTTCCGCTGTCAAGATATTCCTTGAGCTTCAGAATGGCCGGATGATATAGCAACAGATGCCCAACCATCAGAATAAGTTCCTTCTCTTTTGCAAGTTTGTTCAGAACTTTTGCCTCGTCTGAATTTAATGTTATTGGTTTCTCTACCAACACATTTTTCCCTGAAAGAAGCATCTCTTTTGCTATCTCAAAATGAGACTCAGCAGGGGTTGAAATTATTACTGCATTAACTTCCGCATCAGAAATTACATCTCTAATGTCAGTTGTGAATTTTATTCCTGATGATATTCCGGTTATTTTTTCCTTTAGATATGAATCACTGTCAGCACAATATTTTAAACCGTTACCAAACAACTTATAAGCAGTCTTCACATGGTTCATCCCCCATTTACCGCAACCGATCACTGCTATGTTTATTCCTGACATTTTAATACCACGCTCTGTTCTGTTATTATACTTCTTAAAAAATCTAACAATTTTTAATACCTA
>CALMST010000335.1 GCA_937872315.1 uncultured Ignavibacteria bacterium
ATTAAAATCATTCCCGGCTGTACCGGATAAGATCACCTTCCTTTATCCCGTACCTGTCTGTATATCCGCCTGCAACTTCCACTACATAAGTAGCCGGTTTGCCGGAAGGCAGAGAGTTCTCTGAAAATGGCGTAGTGTTTTTATATATCTTCACAATTTCCCTTTTAGAATTGACATAAATTATATCAAGCGGTATGATGGTGTTCTTCATCCAGAATGACTGAGGTTCTTCTCTCTGAAAAATAAAAAGCATTCCTTTCGAATCGTCCATGGATTTTCTGTACATAAGCCCCTGTGTTCTTTCGTCATCATTCTCTGCTATTTCTATCTCGATCTTTTTCAATGGTTCTTTTTCATTTTTCATAAACTCAAGCTCACCTTCTTTTTTGAAAGCAGGTTCTTTAATGTTTTTGATCCTCTCTTTGGGATCTACAAATACTGGATTCTTTACATCGTCTTTCTGAAAAAATAATGTGTAAGAAAAATATCCCGCAACAAGAATTACCACTGCGAGCAGGATATACTTTGTTACATCCGGTTTTTTTTCAGCAATTTTCCTGTTGTTATTGTCTTTAGCCAAATTAACTTTCTATTTTTTCAGAAATTCTTTAATTGATTCCATTAGATATTTGTTCTGCTCCTGTGTACCGAGAGTAATGCGTGTCTCTGTTTTGAATGCCTCTTCATCAAGAAACTTTATCAGCATATTTCTTTCTTTCAGAAACTTATCCAGATCCTTTCTTATTTCTTTCGGCATGTCGACAAGCATAAAATTTGAATAGGATTTATATGGAGTGAATCCGTCAAGTTTTGAAAACTCCTTATAAAAATATTCCTTGTCATCCTGCATCATCTTTGTAACTTTTTCATAATAAGGCATGTCATCAAGAGCAATTATGGCAAGATTTTCCGAAACAAGATTGTAACCCAGATATCTGGTGGTGTATCCTTTCAGTTCTTCAAGATTGTTTCCGGCAAAACTGAATCCTATTCTCGAACCGGCAAGCGCAAAATATTTTGAAAAGGTTCTGCAGATTATCAGATTCGGAAATTCATCAATGTAAGGTTTTACATAACTGTTGTCTGTTGAACCAAAACCCCAGTATGCCTCATCTATCATCACTATCGCGCCTCTGCAAACATCAAGAAACTTATACAACTGGTCGCTGTCCATTTTATTTCCGGTGGGATTATTGGGCGAAGCTATTACAACTACACGCGGGCGTTCTCTTTCATAAATTTTTATCATTTTATCGACATCATACAGATAAGATGCCACCCCGTCTATTTCACCCTTGACCATCGGATATTCAACATTGAATCCTCCGACCTCATATGCCACTTTTTTATAATACCACCATGCCTCTCGCGGAATAAGTATTTTTTCACCTCGCGATACATATCTGTGAATAAGCTGTTTGAGAATATCTTCACTGCCGTATGAATTGATTATCTGACTTTCCTTGAAACCGAAATCCTTTGCTATCCTTTCTGATAATTTTGATTTTACGCCTCTCGAAAAATCCCTCGAATACCATGCAAGATCTTCAATCCCCACATTTTTCAGGTATTCATAACATTTAGGAGAAGGACCGTACTGGGATTCGTTCCGGTCCAGATACTGAAGCGTTGAATATTTTTTATCTGACATAATAATTTAATTTATAGATTTTTTGACTTAATTAACATTTGTAAAAATAAAACACATTTAACGTAATTTAAACTGTAATAATCATGTCCTAATTTGTATCACTGCCGGTGCTCAGCATCAGATCACAAGCTTTAAAAACAATATTAACTTAAAAACTATTTTTTGACTTTTGTGAGAAAATTCTTCACTCCGTTCTTACATTCCTCTGTCATTCTTGTTATCGCATTGAGATCAACCGCATATTCAAGCGCAGCGTCAAAACTCATTGAAGACACATTCTTAAACATTTCCTTTGTAAGTGAAAGCGAACTCATCGGAAGTTTATTCAGATCGTTGCATAATTTTTCCACAGTGCTTTCCAGTTCCCTCTGAGGAGACACATAATTCGCAAATCCGATTTTATACGCTTCTTCACCGGTTATGAATTTCGAAGTAAGCAGAAGATCCTTAGCATGGGTTTCACTTACTCTTTTCAGCAGGAATATCATTACAATCGCCGGAATGAATCCGATCTTGACCTCGGTATATCCAAACTGCGCAGTATCGCTTGTGACAATTATGTCGCAGGCGCTTGCAATACCGCAGCCTCCGGCAAGTGTATAACCGTCTGTCATTGCAATGACTGTTTTTTTACAGGTGTATATTGAAAGCAGCAGATCTTTGAATTTCTTCGAATCGTCTTTGTTCTGCAAAATATCATATTCCGAAATTTTCTGGAGGTAATCAAGAAAGAGACCCGAACAAAAATTCCCTCCTGCGCCGGATAGAACTAAAGTTTTTGTATTTGTATCATCGGACATTTTTCTGAAAACCCCGGTCAGTTCTTCTATCATTTCTTCGTCTAAAGAGTTTCTTTTTTCCGGGCGGTTCAGGATTATATGTTTAGTAAGACCTTTGTCTTCTATCAGGATTTTATTATAGTTCATAAAATTTATTTAAATTCAGTTATGTAAATAGTTTACCAAATAGTTTTTTTCAAACTGCAGTATCTCAGATTCAATTTTAAAATATTCACGGAGAATGTCTTCTGTTATGACATTTTTCGATTCATCGTATTTTATTACGGAGCCGTTGTTCATCAGTATTGTTTTACCGGTAAATCTAAGCGCCAGATTCAGATCATGAATTACTATAATAACGGTTAAACCTTTTTCACGTAGTTTTTTGATAATGTTAAATATTTCAAACTGATAAGTTACATCAAGATATGTCAGCGGCTCGTCTATGATCAGTATTTTACCTTTCAGACTTTCTGATATGTTCAGCTGAACAAGTGACAAAGTAAGAAGCGCTTTCTGTCTCTCCCCTCCCGATAGTTCGTGAAAATGTTTTCCGGCCAGGTCTTTTATGTCAGTAATTTCAATGCTGTTATTTACAACTTTATTATCCTGAGGATCATATCTGAAATCTGAAAATTTCTTATGCGCATACCTTCCGAGCAGAAGAAAATCCTTAACTATCATGTTTTCATTAAATGTAACAGTTGACTGTGGTAAGTAGGATAACTTTTTGGAAAGATCTTTTCTGACTATTGAATTAATGTCATCACCGTTGATCCTTATCAGTCCTGAATATCCGCTGATAATACCCGAAACGATCTTGACAAGAGTGGATTTTCCCGATCCGTTCTTTCCGATCACCGAAACAAAGTCGCCTTCGTATATATTCAGAGAAACATTTTTTAAAACGAAAGATTCTTTGCTTAGAGTATCCGCATTTGATTTTTCTCCGGTATGTCCGGTATATGCGAAGTTAAGATCTCTGATCTCTATCAGTAATTCTTTATTGCCGGAATCAATCATTTAATTCGCTAATGTTAATTTTACAATCGGCAATGATCTTACTACCGGTATTTACATCTGTAATTGTAACATCCTTTATTTCATTCTCAAAATTTTTAATGCACCTGACTCTTATATAGTTTGAAGTATAACCTTCAGAATAACCGTCTTCATTTTTTGATTCAAACAAAACGCTCTGAACACTTCCGGAATATTTTTTATAAAAATCGAGTTTCTTTCTTTCAGATAATCTTCTCAAAAGCTCACTTCTTTTTTTTCTTTTCCTTACATCGACTTTTCCGTTAAGTAAAATTGCCTCAGTGTTTTTTCTTTCGGAATAATTAAATACATGCAGATAACTTACGGGCAAAGAGTCGAGAAAATTATATGTATTCTCAAAGATTGTATCATCTTCTCCCGGAAAACCGGTTATAACGTCAACACCAATCCCGGCATCCAATATTTCATCATTTAGTTTATAAATAAGATCCCGGTAAAATTCCTTATTATACCGGCGTTTCATGAGCTTTAAAATATCATTATCACCGCTTTGCATCGGTATGTGAAAGTGTTTGCAGTATTTGACTGAGTTTTTTGCAAAGGAAATTATATCATCTGTTAAAAGATTCGGTTCGATCGAACTTATCCTTATTCTGTCAATATTCAGTTTGTCCAGTTCATATAGTACATCGATCAGTCTGAAATTTTTATTGCTGCTCTCAAAATTATAATCCCCGGTATTCACACCCGTAAGTACAATTTCCCTGTATCCGGAATCAATTATTTTTTTAGCGTTGTCAATTACTTTTTCTATCGGAAGACTTCTCGAAATTCCTCTTGCAAGCGGGATGGTACAGAATGTACATTTGTAATTGCAACCGTCCTGTATTTTCAGAAATGCTCTTGTCCTGGAATCTGTATCTGCAGAAAAAGCTTCATCGAAATCTTTTACCTCGCTGATCTCGGTATGATGAATACAGGATAATTCCTTTTTTTCAAAATTATCTATATAATCAAAGAGCTTAAACTTTTCATTAATGCCAAGAACAAGATCAACGCCTTCGATCTCTGCAATCTGTCCGGGCTGAAGCTGAGCATAACATCCTGTAACGATCACATAGGTTTTAGGATTATCACGAATGACACTTCTAACGATCTGTCTGCACTCTTTGTCTGCATTGTCAGTTACAGAGCAGGTATTGAGGACAAAAATATCTGAAGGTTCCCCGTAATTGTTAAGTTTAAAACCTTTTGAAGAAAAATCCTTGGCAATTGTCGAAGTCTCGCTGTAGTTTAGCTTGCAGCCGAGAGTATGTAACGATACGCTTTTCATTCGGATAAATTACGAATTTTGACAGGCAATTGAAAAGTAATAAGTATTGAATAATTTGTATTGTGTCAAGTGTTGTCCAAAACAAATTAAAAATTCAGCTAGAAAAAACATTACGGTTCTAAAATCAAAGATCAGAGATCCTCTCAACATCCGGTTACAGTCACAACGATCTTCCTTCTACCTCCATGATTTCTATGTTCGCACAAATAAATTCCCTGCCAGGTACCGAGATTCAGACTGCCATTTGTTACCGGAATGGAAAGCGTGCTGCCGAGTATGGAAGCTTTTATGTGAGATGTCATGTCATCCGGTCCTTCGGCAGTATGCATATAATAATTTCTGTCTTCAGGCACCATTTCATTGAAATGAGTTTCCATATCTGTCCTGACATCCGGGTCGGCATTTTCATTAATTGAGAGAGAAGCGGATGTGTGTTTTATGAAAATATTTGCAATACCTGTGTTTATTTCTGTGATCTCCGGTATGTTGTTTAGTATTTCTCCGGTAATGATATGAAAACCTCTGGATCTTTCTTTCAGTAAAATTTCTTTCTGAATAAACTTCATGTTGAATAATTAAAATTAAAAAATTATGTTAAGTATTAATTTTACTAATCATGTATAATAAATCCATTCATAAATGTTTATAAAAGAAGTAAAATTAAACACTGGCAGATTATATGAGTTAAAAGAATTTTACGGATCAGTACTGGGACTTACGTTAAGTTCACTCGATGAAAGTTCAGTTTCCGTAAAAACGAAAAATTCAGTTCTTACCTTTTTATCTGATCAGAATACTAAAGGGACAGACGGACCGTTTTATCATATTGCGTTTAACATACCTGACAATCAGTTTAAGCAGGCAAAAAAATGGTTGTCAGAAAGAGCAGATCTGATAAAATACAGAGGAGAAGATGAGTTCCCGTTTGAAAGCTGGAATGCACGGGCAATGTATTTTTATGATCCTGCAGGTAACATACTTGAATTTATTGCAAGATATGATCTGCGCAATTCTTCAGAAGATAAATTTTCTGGTAAAGACATACTTAATGTAAGCGAGATCGGTTTACCTGTCAGAAATGCGGAAATATTCATTGATAAGATAACTGCCGGATTCAGCCTGCCTCTGTTCAGCGGTGACAGGAAAAGCTTTGGCGCAATCGGAGATGATAATGGTCTGATGATAGTCGTACCTGATAAAAGGATCTGGTATCCGAATTTAAAAGAAGCCGGAATATTTCCTGTCACTGTCATTATTAGATCAGGTATGGAGAAAGTTATGCGGTTTCCGGATCTTCCATATAAAATAATTTCGGAATCATAAGAAGATAAATATGGCTGGATATTCCAAAACTAAATTAATCCGAAAACCCGGTATAAAACCGGGTTGGAAAATATTTCTGATGAATACGCCTGATAACTATTTTGATTTACTTGGAACAATGCCTGAGGGAGTTTCGGTCACAAAAAAATTAACGGGTAATATTAATTTCATTCATTTTTTTCCGGAGACAGAACAGAGCTTGAGATCAATTTTCCCGTGTTGAAAATAAATTTACTCAAAGATGGAATGATATGGATATCATGGCCTAAGGGTTCATCAAAAGTAAAAACAGATATTAACGAAAATATATACCGTGAAACCGGGCTAAGGGAAGGTCTGGTGGATGTTAAAGTATGCGCAGTGGATGACTCTGGCCAGAATTAAAATTCGTGTACAGAATATCTGACCGTAAATGATTATTTATTAAAGGAAAATCCGGATAAATCATGTTTCCTCTCCATTAAAAACTACCGTAAGATTATCATAATCTGTCTTGAAAAAGCAATTGCATTATGCTAATTTTGATATCACATTTTTCACAAAAAATATAATATAATTTCAAAATGGCAGTAGACTATAAAGAACCCGCCCCCTACAGAAGAGGTGAGCCAAATCCCAATGAATCAATGATGAAAAGGTTTGATAAAGCTTGTCAGCTTTACGGATTAGACGAAGGTTTATACAATTATTTAAAACATCCCGTAAAAATTATTATAGTATCGATTCCCGTAACTATGGATAACGGAAAGCTTGAAGTTTTTGAAGGGTACAGAGTAATTCATGACAACATTTTAGGACCTTCTAAAGGCGGTATAAGATATGCGCCAGATGTCGATCTCGATGAAGTAAAGGCTCTTGCTTCCTGGATGACATGGAAATGCGCAATTGCAAATCTTCCCTTTGGTGGAGCAAAAGGAGGGGTAAGATGCGATCCGAAAAAACTTTCCACAAGAGAACTTGAACTTATTACAAGAAGATACACTGTAAATATGCTTGAAATATTCGGACCCGACTCGGATGTACCGGCTCCTGATATGAACACCGATGAACAGATAATGGCATGGATCATGGATACATACAGTATGCATAAAAAAGAAACAGTCACAGGTGTAGTTACAGGGAAGCCAATTGTGATCGGCGGCTCGAGAGGAAGAAGAGAAGCGACAGGAAGAGGCGTAATGATCGCAACAATGGCGGCAATGAAAACCCTTGAAATGGACACTACTTCATGTACTGCAGTAATTCAGGGATTCGGAAACGTTGGCTCGGTCAGCGCGGATCTTCTGAATGAAAAAGGAATTAAGATAATAGCTATTAGTGATGTTTCCGGCGGATATTATGATCCGAAAGGAATAGACGTCAAGAGAGCGATAGAATATGTTTCGACACATAAGACACTTGAAGGAGGGGATTTCGGAAGTCCGGTAACCAATGAAGAACTGCTTGAAATAGAATGCGATATTCTGGTACCCGCAGCAAAAGAAGATCAGATCACGGCTCATAATGCGGACAGAATAAAAGCAAAACTTATTGTCGAAGGAGCAAACGGACCTATTTCAGCTGATGCAGATGATATAATAGCAGCAAAAGGCACAAGAGTGATTCCTGATATTCTTGCAAATTCCGGCGGTGTTATCGTTTCATATTTCGAATGGGTGCAGGACAGAATAGGATACTTCTGGGATGAGGATGATGTAAATGCCCGTCTGAACAGGATGATGACTGAAGCTTTTGACGCTGTTTATAATACGGCAATTAAATATGATACGACTTTCAGACTCGGAGCTTATATTTACGCAATTGATAAAGTATCAAAGGTCTTAAAACTCAGAGGAATCTACGGTTAATATGAATTTTAAATACCTCCATTTCAGTATTTTTTTTTTTTACTAAACGGAGGTATTCTTTTTGCCCAAAACAGTTTAAGTGTCATAGACAAATTAATTGATGACAGTTTTATCTCAGTTAATAATAAATTTGTAATAGAGGGCAAGGATAAGATCTATAATCTGAAGTATGACAATACTGATCAGCTCAATGAATATGTAGCGGGAAGATTCAGGAATAATTTCAGAGATTATAAACTGCTGATCAATGAAAGTTCTGACAGTATTGATTTCAATATTGTATTAAGAAATACGGTAATAAAAACGGAATACAAAAAAATATTTACGGACAAAGTGCTTGGTACAAAGAAGCTGGAAAGAGAAATAACAGTTAAGTACGATATAAAGATGACCGGAAAGGACAGCACGGAAATTATACTTGTCCGGAATTTTAACAAAAAAGCGAAAGATTATATAGATCTGGACAAGCTTGATTATTCAGAAGATAAAAGATTTAGTTTTTCAAGTTCAGAACTTCCGGAAGAAAATTCCGTTAATCAAATACTGTTTCCCGCAATTATAATCACTGTCTCAGCAGCGGCAATAATTTTATTCTTTACGATCAGAAGCGATTAATTTCTTTTAACAGTAAATCATTTAATTACAATTAAATCATAAGTTAAGTTTGAATATAACCGGTTATAGCTCACGTATAAAATCCACGAATTTAAGAAACCTGACCTTCTTAATATTAATACTCATTTCTTTAGTAAACTTTGCCTGCAGTTCAGGAGGAAGTTCTACGGTCGATGAGATAGATGATCCCGAAAAAGCATTCTTTATCGCAAAATCCCTTTATGACAAAGGCGATTATCTTGATGCGATAGATGAGTTCACAACAATTAAATTAAAATTTTCGGGAAGCAGTATAATAGATAAATCTCTTTACTATCTCGGAATGAGTTATTATAAAAGAGAAGAATATATACTTGCAAATTATGAATTTGAATCAATACTGAGAAACTATCCTTCAAGCGAATTTTATGAAAATGCAAGATATATGCTGGGAATGTGCTATTACGGACTATCACCTGTATATACTCTTGACCAGACATATACAAGATATGCAATAAATGAATTTCAGAATTATATCGAATTGTATCCGAACGGAAAATATGCTGTCAAAGCAGAGAGAAAGATCTCTGAGTTAAAAACAAAACTGGCTTTTAAGGAATATAAAAGCGCTGAACTTTATTACGACATTGGCAAATATAAATCTGCTCTTGTCTATTATATGCACATCACAGAAGAATATCAGGATACCAAATACGCTGATGATGCTCTTTATGGTGTTATAAAAACTCAGTTTGTAAAAAAACAGTATGATCAGGCATCGGAATCAATTAAAAAATTTGAAGACAGGTATCCTACAAGTCCTTTTTTAAGAAACGTACTTTCCATTAAAAGCCAGATACCTTATTAAATCATGAAACCAAAAACTGTAAGCGGTTCTTCAATTGAAATGATTGAACTCGTACTTCCAAATGATACCAATATTCTCGGCAATCTTCTCGGAGGAAGGCTTATGCACTGGATAGATATAGCTGCCGCTCTTTCGGCATCAAGACATTGTAATACCGTCGCAGTAACAGCAGCAGTGGATAATCTGAATTTTCATCACCCGATAAAGATCGGAAATATCGTAATACTGAAAGCTTCGGTAAACAGGGCATTCAATACATCAATGGACGTCGGAGTAAGAGTCGAGGTCGAAGAGATCGAGACAGGTAATATTATTCATACCAACAGCGCTTATCTTACTTTTGTAAGCATTGATAATAAAACTAAAAAACCTGCAAAGGTTCCGGAAATCATTCCTGAAACAGATGTGGAAAAAAGAAGATATGAACAGGCATTGAAAAGACGTGAACAGCAGCTTTCCGAAAAGCACGGGATTATTCATTGATACATTCATTGTAAAATTTTAAACCGGTTCTTCGTCAGATCCATACCATATCAAAAAGCTTATTTCTTAATTCATGCACAGTATTGAAATAAAATGTGAAAATCTTTCCAAATCCTTTTCAGGAAAAAATATATTTAAAGGTTTCAGTTATAATTTTACTTCAGGAAGTTCTGCGGTAATCACCGGCAGGAACGGATCCGGTAAATCCACACTCGTCAAGGTCATTTCGAATCTGATCCAGCCGTCAAAAGGCAGTATCTCTGTAAAGATCAAAGATAAACAAATTCCGGGAACGGATTATTTCAGATATACAGGTCTTGTATCACCTTATCTGAATCTTTATGATGAACTTACGGGCTTCGAGAATCTGACTTTTTTTTATGAACTCAAATCCGACGGAAAATCAGCCGGTTCAGAAAAAAATGAGAAAATAGATTTTTATCTGAATAAAGTTAATATGTATGAAAGAAGAAATGATGTGATCAGAACTTATTCCACCGGTATGAAACAAAAGTTAAAAATTGCCTTTGCTCTGATGAATCAACCCGAAATCCTTATACTTGACGAACCCGGATCAAACCTTGATAAAGAAGGCAAAGATCTAATTAAAAATGTATGTGATGAGCAAAAAGAAAAAGGCCTGCTTATTTTAGCTACAAATAATGAGAGAGAAAAAGAATATTGCAGCGAAGTCATTAATATTGAGGATTATAAATAATGAGTGATTTTTTCAGAACAACTATAATAGTATTCAAAAAGGATCTAATCTCTGAATTAAGAACAAGGTACGCCCTTAATGCGCTTATTATGTTCGTGCTTGTTTCCATATCGATCATCAGATTTGCCATCGGTGAAGAAAAAGTTGAAAATGAAATTCTGTCCGGACTGCTATGGATAGTCATATTTTTTTCAGCATCCGGCGGATTATCAAGAACGTTTGTAAAAGAAGAAGAAAAGGAAACATCGGTTGCGCTTAAGATGAGCGTTGATTCATCAGGAGTTTTTACCGGAAAACTCTTATTCAATTTTGTTTTAACCCTGATACTGAATTTTCTTATAACTGTCCTTTTTATAATGATCACGGATTATGAGATAAAGAACTTATGGGGTTTTATATTAGTTATCGGCATCGGAAATATCGGGCTTGTATCGGCATCAACCATTATAGCCGCAATTATTTCCAAAGCTAATTCCAAAGGAACATTATATCCAGTACTCTCATTTCCTGTTCTTATACCGCTGCTTGTAACGGTAATAAACGCCACAAAACTTTCAGCAGCCGGAGCGGAGACTGTAATACTTTATGAAGAATTTGTGATATTAATTTCCTATTCAATAGTTGTCACCACTGTCTCACTCATGCTTTTCAAATATGTATGGGAAGATTAATCTTTTGAATTATATTAAACAATTTTTAATAGTAAATTTGCAGACTGATTTTAAATTATTAAATTAAAAAAATGAAAATTCTTTCACTGATAGTATTGTCTGTCTTTCTTTCTTCCTGTTCTAAAATGGAGGAGAAAAAAACGGGTGAAGTTTCAAATACGCCAAATCCGCATTCTACTTCCACCACAGAAAACAAAAGCACCACTGAAAATAAGTCCTCTTCTGAAACCAAAACATCAACGGAAAAAAAATCCGGCGAAGAGACTGATGAAAAAGCTGTTGAGATCTCGGCTGCGGCAGATAAGTCTATTTCGGCATATGAATCGGATAAATCCGAAGTTAATAAAAAAGCTGTAATAGAAAAATGTCTTGAAGCGGGAAATTATCTTATGTTTGATGCAACGCTCCCGGCAAGAGAAAAATACAGACCGGCATTGAAGTATTACAGAATGGTGCTGGAGGCTGATCCCTCCAATGAAGAGGCTATGAAAAATAAAAATGAGATCGAGAGAATTTATGAAAGCATGGGAATGCCGATACCCAAATAATTTTAATTTATCTTGATCTTTTAAAAAATAAGGTATTATATATGAATACAATATTAAAAATATCAATTTTTGTAATTATATCGGGAGTTATCATTGCCGGAATTATTCTGCCGATCCCTTTCATTCCGGCACTCGGAGATAAGGCAAGAATTTTGTATTTTCATGTTCCAATGTCATGGATAGCAGTGCTTGCGTTCTTTATGTCAATGTACTACTCGGTCAGATATTTGAAAACACGGGACAATGATTTTGATGTGAGATCTTATTCGGCTGCAAGTCTGGGATTCATGTTCTGCATACTTGCTACAGCTACAGGATCTCTTTGGGCTAAATTCAGCTGGGGTTCGTTCTGGAACTGGGATCCGAGACAGACTTCAATTTTTATATTACTCTTAATATACGGCGCTTACTTTGCTTTAAGATCAGCCATTGACTCGGATGAACAGCGCGCAAAACTTTCATCAGTTTATTCAATAATAGCAGCAGTCACTGTGCCTTTCTTCGTGTTCATAATGCCGAGACTGGTAGAGAGTCTTCACCCTGATCCGATCGTAAATACGCAGGGGAAAATAAACATGGACAGTACTATGTTAACTATTTTTCTGACTTCATTATTCGGATTTACTCTGCTTTTTTTATGGTGTCTGAATATTAAAGTGAGAATTGAAAGATTAAATTTAAAACACTTAAGGAGCATAACAGGATAATGGGTTCACTATACGACTTTCTTGAAACAAACTCTATGTATGTAGTAATGCTGATAGTTCTGATCATATGGATCGGGATCTTCGGATATATGTGGAGACTTGACGGCAAAGTAAAAAAACTGGAAAAGGAAAAATAAATATTGATTTGAAGATCCTTTTATGAGGATCTTTGTTGATTTTTATTTTCTCTGAGATTAATATTTTTTATATATCATAACAGATATTAAGACCCTGTGTAAACCGTAATATATCATCCGGAAGTAATATACACTGATTTTATTTTTTTATCTGTTTTACAATACACTAAACAATATTACTATGGTAGGAAAGATCTTAGTATATATATTTTTTTCGACGGCACTGCTTTCCTGTGTCAGTTATTATCTCACCCATCTCGGTAAAGAAAAATTCTTGAATTTTGGCAGACTGTTTTATCATCTGACTGCAATAGGCGTTCTGTCAACTGCAGCATATCTGATGTATCTTATTTTCACTCATCAGTTTCAGTTTGCATATGTCTGGGAGCAAAGCAGCACAGATCTTCAGATACCGCTTCTTATGTCCACTTTTTATTCCGGGCAGGAAGGAAGCTTCATGCTGTGGACAACAATGACCGCAATCATCGGGATCTTTCTCCTTAATTATGTTTCCAAAGGGGACAGACTCGAACCACAGGTCATGTCAGTATATACTCTCATCATTGCTTTTCTCGGATTAATTTTGATTTTAAAATCACCATTCCTTTATGTTTGGGAAAAATTTGCCGGTGATGTCGAAACAGGATTTATGCCTGCTGAAGGAAGAGGATTAAATCCGCTGCTTCAGAATTTCTGGATCACTATTCATCCGCCGACTTTGTTTTTAGGATTCTCATCACTTGCTGCGCCTTTTTGCTTTGCGATCGGTACACTGATGAAGAACAGATACAATGACTGGATAAAATTCTCCATGCCGTGGCTTTTATTTTCCGGAATGATACTCGGACTCGGAATTATGATGGGTGGTTACTGGGCTTACGGAGTTCTCGGATGGGGCGGTTACTGGGCATGGGATCCTGTTGAGAATTCATCATTTATTCCATGGCTTGTGATCGTTGCCGCCATTCATACCATGATCGCACAGAAGAGAACAGGCGGTTTTAAAAAGACAAATCTGATGCTCTGCATATCGGCTTATCTTCTAGTTTTATACTCGACTTTTTTAACAAGGAGCGGAATACTCGGAGATTCGTCGGTTCATTCGTTTGTAGATCCCGGATATGAAGTTTATCTTGCGCTGGTTGTTTTTATCTCGCTTTTTACTTTGATCTCTATTGTTGCGATTTTATTCAGATACAAAGAGCTCAAAGCATTAAGCGGTGAATCAAAGAATTTATTTTCACGCGAGTCTGCATTGTTCATTGGAGCTGTAACATTATGCGCATCGGCTCTGGTGATATTTGCGGGAACAAGCTGGCCGATTTTCGCTAAGGGAACTATCGATGCTGATTTTTATAACCGCATGAATCTCCCTATAGCTATTCTGATAGTATTTATTAACGGTATTAGTCTTTTATTAAAATGGAAAAGTAATGACGGAAAGAAATTTTTTCTGAGTCTGATCTTTCCTCTCACTCTTGCTGCAGTCGTAACTGTCGGGCTTGTAATTATAGGTGTTCAGGATTTTCTGATTGCCGTACTTGCGCTTGCATCAATGTTTGCTTTTTTTGTTAATGCAGAGCTTGCGGTAAATGCTTTCAGAAAGAATAAAACTTCTATCGGAGCTTATGTAGCTCATATAGGTATAGCTCTGATATTTCTCGGAATAATCGGTTCTTCGAAATACAGTCAGGAAGAAAATATTTCACTCGAACTCAATAAACCAATTGATGCCTTCGGTTACAGACTGACATATCTTGGCGCTACACCTTTTGAAGATCCGAATAATAAAGTTGATGTAAAATATCATTTCAATGTAAGAATAGAAAAAGGCAATAAGGAAATGCTTCTTCGCCCGGTAATGTATTACAGCGAGTATTCAAAAGGTCTTATGAAGAATCCTGACATTGCCAATTTTGCCACAAAAGATTTTTATCTCTCGCCGATGGGACTCGTTGAACCGGAGCTTTTTGCTGAAGATGAACTTATCGAACTCAGGAAAGGAGAGGAAAAAACCATTGACGGTGTTTCAGTTCAGTTCAATGATTTTGACTTCGGTGGAATCCAGATGGGCGGGACGGAGATACAATCGGGAAACTACACAATCGGAGCTATAATAAAAGTTAAAGATTCAAAATTCACCGAGACACTTGAGCCAAAGATCAAATACACAGATGGCAATCCGGAATATTTACCCGCAAAGATCTCGGATAATGAAATCTACAGTTTCTATTTTGTAAAAATGATCATTAACGGCGAAGAGAAAGGCGGCGCTACTGCAACTATAGCTGTTGTAAACAGGAACACTGCAAAGGACAAACCAAGAGCCGACGAAACACTGGTACTCACTGCATCAGTAAAACCGTTCATAAACGTCCTCTGGGCGGGGACAGGAATACTCGTCATAGGATTTTTCTTTTCGATATTGAGGAGAAGGAAAGAATTGATTGCTTGATATGAAATCAGAACTTCAGTCTAATTAATAAATGTTGTTGAAAATAAATTATGTTAACAATAAAAAGTATTAGCTTCAATGAAAGATTTTCCTGAAGAATTTTCTGCAGATGAACTCATTGACATAATAATTTTTTTACAGAAAATTGATACAGGATTAAAACAATCAAAAGAATGAGAGACAAAAACAACATTGGAAGCGAAAGAACAACTTTCAAAATGGTTGAAATAAACTGGATACCTCAATCTTTATACGATATTGATAACATTGCAGAATTTATAGCAAGAGATTCTGTAAAGTATGCTAATATTTAAACACAAAGATTTTTTGATGCGGCTGAAACATTGAATTCACATCCAAAAGCAGGCAGAATATTTCCTGAAATTTCAGCTGATAAAATAAGAGAAATAATAAGTGGTAATTATCGGCAGTTTATAAAATAATAAAAGAAAATCGTATTGATGTTTTGACTATTCATCACGGCAAAAGACTTTTATCAATCAATCCGTTATTTGATGAATAGAATTAACAGATAAATTTATCCTTTACTTGTTTGGAATCATTCTAACCATGGTCCGGAATGATCTAAATGACCAATATGAAAAAAACTTTAATAACCGTTCATATCTCCGATTATTTTTATAATATATAAAAGGTCATTCCCGTGTTCCGCCACGGCGGATTTTGCGGGGATCCATTGTTCACAAAAGAATTACCTTTTCAAAAATTCTCACTGATTTTTATTCTGATTTGATGTAAGTTATTTTACAGAATTCGAATATGAAAAAATTTAATGTAAAAATTCTCCTTACGGTAATAATTTTTACTTCTTCCTGCAGTGAGGATAATAATTTATCCGTTCCTCAATCTGAAATTCCTTCTAAACCTAAAAACCTTACTTCGCTTTATTATGACAGCATTATACAATTAAACTGGGAAACTCCGGAATACAAAGGTAATCCGGAGATTATAAATTATAATATTTTCCGGAAATACGGAAATTCAGATTATGAAAATATCGGGAATTCAGTTTTTAATAATACATCTTATGTTGATTCCACTGCAGTGCTTTTTACTGAATACAATTATTACGTAAGCGCTTTAAATGAAAAAGGTGAAAGTGAAAGATCCAATGAGATAACGGCAGAGGCGCATCCTGTTGGGACTGACAATTCGGTATTCAGAATTGTAACAAGCGATAATAATATTTATATCGGAGGTGTTTTTATTTCTGCCGGAGGAATAAATACCAGCAAGATCGCAAAATGGAATGGTCTAAGTTGGTCGGAACTCGGTAGCGGAATTAACAACAGTGTTTTTTCAATTGCAGTGAATGGCAATGAAATATTTGCAGGCGGATTTTTTTCTTCTGCCGGAGGATTTACCACCAGCAACATTGCAAAGTGGGATGGTTTAAAATGGTCTGCTTTGGGAAGCGGACTAAATGGAGGAGTTTATTCAATAGCGATTCACGGAACTGATGTTTATGCAACCGGATTATTTCAGGCAGCAGGAAATTATTCAGCGGGATATATTGCAAAATGGGATGGAACTGAATGGACTTCGCTTGGAAGCGGATTAGGTTTTACCGGACGGTCAATTGTGTTTAACGGAGATGATCTCTATGTCTGCGGATCATTTACAACAGCAGGCGGAATTACGGCTAACAGAATTGCAAAATGGGATGGAACGAGCTGGTCGGCTCCTGGCAGCGGTATGAATAATACTGTTTATTCAATAGCTTTCTCCGGAAATGATCTATACGCAGGTGGTGTATTTTCTACAGCAGGAGGGAAAAATATAAATTACATTGCAAAGTGGGATGGCGCAGAATGGTCAGCTTTAGGAAGTGGCTTAAATGGTCTTGTATTTTCAATAGCAGTGAAAGGAAATGATGTTTATGTGGGAGGTGAATTCTCAATGGCAGGCGGAATAAGTGTAAACCAGATTGCAAAATGGGATGGTACAGAATGGTCTTCTTTGGGCAATGGTTTCAATGGCAGTGTTTATAATTTAGCCATAAGCGAAAATAATGTATATGCCGGCGGTAATTTTATTTATTCAGGAAATGCTGCCGTAAACAATCTGGCTAAATGGGATCAATCAGTATGGAGCGGATTTTAATGACCTCAGGATCCACGCGGATATGCGGAGTAAAGATTTTGTCATGAATTAAAACTATCCTAAATTAAAAAATATTTTTCTCCGGCATAGTATTCATTTCAAATCATTACTAATCATAGACAGGATATTCCCTGAAGCTTTCTAATGCAGATTATCTGACCAATATGATATGCATTGTGAATATTGATGTTTGAAAGGACCTCATACCAGTTATCTTCTCTGTCTTTGCCTGATAAGCTTTGCAGCTTTTCCTCAGAGGAATTTTCAATTGCAGTCCGGAATTCTGAAAAAACATTGTTCAGTTTTTTTAATTCTGATTCCCAGTCAGATGGATTCAGATCAAATGTAGGATCTTCCCCGCCTAAATTTACGGGAGGCATAGGCTTCCCGATAAAACGCATTAAATATCTTTCGTTCCAGAATATCAGATGACGGACCAGTTGAATTATGGAATGATCTGTGCTTCCGTCTTTCCATTGCGCCTGTTCCGGTGATAATCCTTCCAGGGATTGCATCAAAGGTATAAACCAATTCCTATCCTTAAAGCAGGCATCGAATTGCTCTAAGATTAAATCTTTTGTTGTCATAATTGTTTATTTATAATTGATTAACCCGGAAACCGTAAATATTATCAGAGGTATTATCTTTCAAAGTCCGCGGCAGCGGATCTTTTCAGAAATATGCAGATCATAGTCGTCATCCAATTCATTCCAAATCATAGTTAAAATTCTATCCTGTTAAATAAGCCGGATTCTGTTTCCGCCGAAGCGGACGACAATCATTTATCTTAGCTTAACATTACTGTTAAGCTTTTTGCAACCTACCCCGGGAATATGGAAGTGAGCAGTTCTTCATTCCCTGTACATGGTCTTACTCCGGATGAGGTTTGTCAGTCCCGGAGATCACTCTCCGGACGGTAGGCTCTTACCCTGCCATTTCACCCTTACTTCCCTGAAGAAGCGGTATATTTTCTGTGACACTTTTCTGTCCGGTGAATTTGCATTCACCTGACCCGGGAATTTCTCCCGGCATCCCTGCTCAAAATGGAGTCCGGACTTTCCTCACATCCCGCCTAAGCAGGACAGCGCGATTGTCTGTAACAGGATAGATAAATTAAAGAACTTAACTATAAAATATTGATCTTACGATCTGAAGCTTTAAATGCAATACTGTAAAAAAAATTTTATGAACTCTCTTAACTGACATACTCATCAATAGCCTCATTTGCCAGTCTGTCAGCAATTTTATTTTGCTCTCTCGGAATGTGGGCTATTGTAAAATTTTTATTCAGAGATTTGATCTCTTTCCAGAACTCTAGAGAAAGTTTTATAAGATCTTTATGCTTTATTTTATAAAGACCTCTGATCTGCTTTACGACCAGTTCACTGTCACAATAAAATTCAATTTCGTCATATTCCAGATCCGATCTTTTAATAACTTTTACACTCTCTATAAGTGCTGTATACTCGGCGGAATTATTTGTCATAACACCTAGAAAATTTTTGTGAGTTAACAGTTCATTTCCTGATTCATCAGTGACAACAACACCCGTTGCAGCCTTTCCGGGATTGCCTCTCGAAGCGCCGTCTGTGAAGATCCTGATCTTATTTCCCAATTAATTATCCCTTGCTGCCAACATTTCGTCGGAAATAAGTATTCTTCCGCATGACTGGCAATTATATATTTTTTCCGCGGATTTTATCTCAATAACTCTCTGAGGCGGAATGGAATTATAACATCCCGAACAATTGCCTTTCCTAACGATAGCAGTTGCTTCACCCTTATATGAATTGTTGATCCTTTCATATAAATTCTTATTCTTTTCATCAAGTTTAGTAAGCAGCTCTATCCTTTTTTCCCTAAGTACAGATTCATCCTGCTGATACTGTTCATCCAGTTCGTTCAATAATGTCTGCTTCTCATTCAGATCTTCAGTCAGTTCTTTCACTTTATTTTCAAGCGATTCTATGTCTTTTGTAAGGGAAGCATGAATTCCGTTTATCTCCTTTATTCTTGTTTCGTTTTTCTTCACCTCTTCGAAAAGAGATTCTATGGTTTTTACAACATCATCATACTCATCATTGGAGCGGACATCATATTTTTGTTCATCATATTTATTAATTCGCTCTTCATAAGATTTATCATCTTCTTCAAGTTTTGCTTTTTCCTTTTCAAGTTTAGACGTTGAAATATTTTTTTCCATTAATTCCTTTTCAGCAATTTTTATCTTTTCACTTAAGGAATCAATTATTTCCGGAAGATCTCCCTTTTCATCCTCTATTTCAGTCAGCTCTTCATCTATGTTTTTCAGGTCATAAAATGTCAGAAGAATTTCAGTCATTTTAGGAACGATTCCTTCCTCCTTTTCTATAAAGTATTCCTGAAATCTGGAACCGCCTTCTTCATCATTGGGATCTTCGGTAAGAGTATCATCCGTATTCCCGTCTCCGGAATTTTCCACATCACTTTCTTTCATTTCTTCCTTTACGGATGGATCCTGTGACTGATCCCCCATCATTGTCTCCTTTTTTGAAATTTCAGGAGTATTCTCATTATTATTTTCGCTCATTTATATTTATTTATTTTATAATATTTTAATAAGTATATAACCGTTTTCAGATCCCGTAATAATGCAACCGCATTCAAGCAGTTTAGCTGACATTAAAAGATTATCATCAGCATCCTTTTCCGTAAATGCAATTTTTTTATATGAATTTTCATCATCCTTTCCTGATATGTCTATATTTTTATTAAGCTTTTTAAAGAGATCCTGATGGCGTATCTTCTTTCTGAGAGTAACTAAAATTCCGGAATTCTCTTTTTCCCTTCTTAAAAAATTGTAAATCTCATAAGCAGTTTCCTCATAAGGATGATGTTCCAGCATAACATCAATAACACTGTTAAGTTTACCTGCATCGCATTCAATTTCAAATCTCAATTCTTCTTCAAAAGATAATCTGTTTCTTTTACCTTTAAACGGATCTGAATCCTTGCCGGGTTTAAAAGTACCGGATCCAAGCATTCTGAAAGAACACATTTCATAATTGCCGATTATTCCCGCTCCGGCTTTTGACATTTCCGCCAAAAGTGTATCCGCATATTCTTCAGGGACATAGGTCACGATCTTTTTTTTTTCAGAAAATCTGCAGAACTTTTCTACTGTTAAGATCTCACTTTTACTGAAAACATTTAATAATCTCTTTTTTATCACATGCATAAATAAAAAAAGTGTATCCTTATTTTAGATACACTTTTGATTTGTTACTCTGTCGTTATATTTTACAAGAGGTTTTTTTCTTATCTGAAAAATTTCCTTTTGATATAAAACTTTATTTTGGGTAAAATTACTTTTGAAATTCATTTAATCCCAAAATATGAACGATGCTTTACAAAAACAAGATACTTTGTTTAAGACATTCACAAAATAAATCAGTACTGATATTACCAAAAAGGAATCTCCTAAAAAATAGTTATATTAAA
>CALMST010000336.1 GCA_937872315.1 uncultured Ignavibacteria bacterium
AAAATAATATTGAACCCAAAAAATAATTAATGAAAAACATTTGCAAATTAATTTTCACAATTTTTCTGATTTGTATTTCAGCGAGAGTATATTCAGATAATGATCCTTATGCTATCGAACTGGAAAGAATAAATATGCCGGGAGCTCCGGCAATTCATTCTTTTGCATTTGCGGAAGCAGACGGGAAATGGCTCTTCATCGGAGGTAGAACAAATGGTCTTCACGGATTCAATCCCGGTAACGCTTTTCCAAAACAATACTCAAATATAAATATCTTTGTCGTTGATCCGAATACAGTCCAGACCTATTCAAGGAATATTTTCTCAAATATTCCTTATACAATGGCGGATCCGCTTCGTTCAACCAATATGCAGTATTATCAGGACGGGAATAAATTGTATATGACAGGCGGATACGGATTTGACAGTACTTCAAACGGGCTCATAACTTTTCCGACACTTACCGTTGTGGATGTGAATGAAATGATACAGGCTATAATTACAGGCTCATCAATAGCTCCGTATATAAGGCAGATCACAGACAGCAGAATGCAGGTGTGCGGCGGCGAGATGCAAAAGCTCGGAGATTATTTTTATCTGATCGGCGGTCATAAGTTTATGGGAAATTATTCCCAGACACAAAATGACCAGGTCTATACCGATAAGATCCAGAAGTTTAAAATTACAGATAACGGAGTGAGTGTTAGCATATCTGATTTCAGCTTTTATGAAGATACAACAGAATATCACAGAAGAGACATGAACGTAGTTCCTGCGATTAACCCTGTCGGGACAGTTCCTTTTCTGATCCTTTACGGAGGTGTATTCATTCACGGCGCTGATCTTCCGTTTCTTAATCCCATATATATCGACGGATCCGGAGTGTCAGTGGATAACAGCTTCAGCCAGAAAATGAGCCAGTACACATGTTCATATCTCAGCGCATTTGACCAGAGTAACGGCAGTATGCATACTACTCTCTTCGGAGGAATGAGTCTGTATTATTATAATGAAATTACACAGATGCAGGAATATGATTCACTTGTTCCTTTCATAAATGATATTACAACCATCACAAAAAACAATTCAGGTGTTTCGGAAGAAAGGATATCAACCACAAAATTACCGGCTTTGCTCGGAACAAATGCCAAGTTCATTCTTGACGGATCAGTACCGCAGTTCGGTAATAAGGTCATTAAGCTTGATGAACTCCCGGGCAGGACATTTGCGGGATATATTTACGGAGGGATAAGAGCTCTGCTGCCTAACAATACTCCAAGTTTTCCGAGTGATTACATTCTTAAAGTTTATATTACACCAAAGACAGTAAACATCAATCATGTGGGGACAACTGTTCCGGAGAAATTTGAACTATATCAGAACTATCCGAATCCGTTCAATCCTGTTACGAATTTGGAATTTGGAATTCCGGAATTTGGATTTGTTACATTGAAAATATATAACGTGCTCGGAAATTATGCAGCAACTTTAGTCAATGAAAATCTTTCACCGGGAAGTTATAAAGTACAATGGGACGGGAGTAATTTTTCAAGCGGAGTATATTATTATAAACTTGAATCAAATTCATATTCTTCAACAAAGAAAATGTTTCTTTTAAAATAAATCTTAAATAAATAAAATCCAGAATATTATGAAAATATTTTTACTGATTTTTTCATCTTTATTTCTTTTTACTCTTAATATTTCTAAAGCAGATACGGATCCGTACACAATAGAACTCGAGCAGATAAATATACAGGATGCTCCTGCAATCCAGTCTTTTGCATTTGCGCAGTCAGAAGGCAAATGGCTGTTCATCGGCGGCAGGATAAACGGTCTTCACGGATTCAGCGCTTCGAATTCTTTTCCAAAACAATTTTCTAATAAATACATCTATGTAATTGATCCGAATACAAATCAGGTATGGTCCCGTAGTATTTTTCCTGATCTTCCTGTTGCGCAGGCTGATCAGTTCAGGTCGACAAACATGGAATATACACAGGTCGGGAATAAATTATTTTATATCGGCGGATACGGCTATGACAGTACAAGCAACAGTCTTCTGACTTTCCCTCAGCTGAAAGTAATAGATGTAAATGAAACCATTAATGCTGTCATAAACGGAACATCCATAGCGCCGTATGTCAGAACATTAACTGATACCCGGATGCAGGTATGCGGAGGAGAGCTGCACAAGCTCGGTGATTATTTTTACCTTGCCGGCGGACATATCTTTACCGGACCTTACAGGATCACAGTCAATAATCAGGTTTATACAAACCAGATCAGAAAATTTAAAATAGATGATAACGGAGTGAGTGTAAGTATTTCTGATTTTAATGCTTACACTGATACCGCGGAATATCACAGAAGGGACATGAATCTTGTGCCCGGAATAAAACCCGGCGGAGCTTCGGAATATCTTGCTCTTTATGGCGGCGTGTTTAAATACAATATCGATCTGCCGTTTCAGAATCCGGTGATAATTGATGAACTGGGAATAACTGTTGACTATAGCTTCGAACAGAAGATGAGTCAGTACACCTGTTCATATATGACGCTTTATAATAACACAGATCAGAAAATGCATACTACATTTTTCGGAGGTACGAGTTTATATTATTTTGATTCGCTTACAAATTCTCTGAAGGCTGATTCGCTAGTCCCATTCATAAAGGACATAACAACGCTCACCAAATTTCCCGACGGCACTTATGAAGAGAAGGTTTTGAATGTAAAGTTTCCCGCATTGCTGGGAACAAACGCTAAATTTATTTTAAATGAATCTGTTCCTCATTTTGATAACGGAGTCATGAAACTAGATCAGATCATCGGCAGAACATTTGCAGGTTATATATTCGGCGGTATTAAAGCTGATCTGCCAAATTTGGGACCTTCCACAGCAAGTGATTATATATACAAAGTTTATATTACGCCGGATGTACCTTTGCCGGTGGAACTGACATCGTTCACATCATCAGCCGGTGGCAGAAATGTTTTACTGAACTGGAGCACTTCTTATGAAACGAACAATTACGGGTTTGAGATAGAGAGGAAGAATTCTGAAGACAATAGTAACTGGATAAAAGCCGGTTCTGTGAGGGGATTCGGTAATTCGACATTATCGCAGAATTATTCTTTCGAAGACAAAGAGCTTAATTCAGGGAGATATAATTACAGACTCAAACAGATCGACTTCAACGGAAGCTTTGAATATTTTAATTTAACCGGAGATGTGAATATCGGCATTCCTGAAAAATATTATCTGTCACAGAATTATCCTAATCCGTTCAATCCGTCAACGGTCATAAAATATTCCCTTCCGGAAAATGAAAATATTCTGATAAAAGTATTTGATGTCACCGGAAAGGAAGTAATGACACTGGTAAATGAAAAGCAGAACGCCGGATATTACTCAATTGAATTTTCGGGAAGGGATCTTTCAAGCGGAGTGTATTTTTATAGTCTGATAACAGGGGAGAATGCTAATACAATAGATACGAAACGTATGATACTGGTAAAATAAATATTTTACGACAGCAGAGACGCACAATTGTGTGTCTCTGCTGTTTTAAAAATCTGTGTTAATCTGTGGATGATACTTATTTGTGGTTGAAACTTTTTGCCACGGATTAGCACGGATTACACGGATTATTTTCTCCCACCTTCCCAAGCAGGGTTTGGGAAGGAGAATAATTACACAATACACAATACACAATACACAATACTATTTTCTCCCACCTTCCAGGCAGGGCTTGGGAAGGAGAAAAAAAATAGTGTGTCTCTGCTTTCTTCATTAATTAACCGAAGATCTTTCTGCTTCTTTTTTCCAGATCACTGAGGTCATGTTCATCATCAAAATATTTTTTAGCGATATTCAATATCATAGATGCGTGCTTTCTGATGACCTTTCTGTAATTTTCATTATCCGTAATTTCAAAAAGAATCGTCATTGATTCCATCATTTTAATTATTACGGGAGGATTGTTTTTCCCGAACTGTCTGATCTGATTGAAAGCTGCATCCAGCATACCCTCATAGCTAAATTTGTCTGCGATCAATCGCAGTTTTCCATTATCATCCAACCTGTATTTCGACGGAAATTTTACTTGGGAGAGATAAGCCAATACAGATGTAAGATTATCCACGCATGTAATAGCTGTATAAGGATCATTAACTCCCGTTGAAAGGGCTCTGGCGGCAATTTCCACCATTTGATGTATAGCATACTCCAGGTCCTGCTGAATGGTACGGGTCTCGCCCAGAGTAAAGCATCCGCTCAGATCATCCAGCTCATCTTCACTGAGCAATTCGTTTGAATAAATACATCCGATCCGCATATTCTTTACAATGTGTCCTCCCGGCCTGTAGTAAATTTCTATAAGCACATCCTTTTCAGAAGCAAAATCCAAAATAAAATCCCCGTCAATATATTCAATATACCCGTTGTCACCTGCAGTTAATATCTGATCTTTTTTATAAGCTGATTTTATTTTTTCTGCTGAAGCTTCATCTGTTTCACTGTCTTCCTTTCCGATCTTTTCCGGAAACATAGTCTGTATATTTTTAGAGAGTGTCCGCGAGATAGATGATACGACATAGTTAGCCTGAATACTAACAGCCACATGATGAATGAAAATTATTAATAGTATGATATTGAACACAGTGGCAATAAGCGCCATCAGAATTGAAAGCTGAGGGACAAATGAATATGATTCTACTTCGATCACAACATTGAGAACGATGAGACAATAAACATATGTGGAGATGTATGCGCCCAGCACGATCTGATTAAGTCTGACATACATGAAGTTACGCACAAGCTGGGGACCAAACTGTGTTGAAGCAAGCGTTAAAACAACAAGTGTTATTGAAAAGACCACTCCAGCAACACCAATCATAGCTGCCGAGATGGTGGTGAGAATATTCCTTGCTGCTGCAGGACTACCCGTGAAGAGGTATCTGAAAATACC
>CALMST010000337.1 GCA_937872315.1 uncultured Ignavibacteria bacterium
AAAGCCGGTACCGTAATTTTTAATTATTCCTGAATTTGAATTCTGTCATTCATTTACCTGTTCCGGAAAAATAATAAAATGAAATTCAATACATCAAAAGAACTTTTCGATTTTATCCGGAAGACCGATACTTCTGAATTTCCATCACTAAAAAAAATTCTCGAGAATTATGATTCACCCCGGGTTTTGGTTAATGATATCCTCTCTGAGTTAAAGATAAAAAATAAAAAAGTCTTATTGATAGATGCCAGGTCAGAAAAAGAATTTGAGGATTCTTCCCTCCCCTGTTCAATAAATTTCCCTGTTCTTAATAATGAAGAAAGACACAATACAGGTCTTGTTTATAAGAAATATTCACAGACTTCCGCTGTCTGGCTTGCAGTTCAGTATGCATTGCCCAAAGAGGATATTCTCAGATCATTCCTGAAGGATCATGATGCTTCTGAAAAAGAAATTTTTGTATATTGCTGGCGGGGAGGCGGAAGGAGCGGTTATCTTTCCAAAATGATCACTGATGCCGGATACAAGCCAAAGGTCCTGACCGGCGGTTACAAAAGTTTCAGAAGAAAAGTGAATGAGTTTTATTCTCAGATAAAATTTCCCTATGAACTACTCGAACTCTCGGGAATGACGGGCTGCGGAAAAACTGAACTTCTGAAACTTCTTTCATCAAAATTACCCGTACTTGATCTCGAAGATGCCGCAAAACATTTTTCCAGTCTGCTTGGACACATTCCCTATGAAATTAATAATATTCAGCCGGTGAAAAATCAAAGCGCTTTTGAGAATAATATATTTTCACAGATCTCTTTGAATGAATTTATAATTGACAAAGGAACTTTCCTGATCGAAAGCGAAAGTAAGCGGGTCGGAAAATTTCAGGTTCCGAAAATTATTTACGACAAACTGATTTATTCCACTTCTGTAAGAATTATATCATCCATGGAATCCAGGGTTAAAAGGATAGTCAGGGATTATTTCGGAAATGATAACAGAGGAATAGAACCTATGATCAGAATTTTGAAAGAAAGAAAAAGTTTTTTCAGACAGCAGCTTAGCGCAGATGTATTTGATCAATTGATAAATTTACTTGAAAAGGAGAAAGTGGATGAATTTACAGAAATAATGATGAAAGAATATTATGATAAAAAATACAGAGTCAAAGATAAACAGGTAATAGCTGAGGTTTCCTCCGATGACAGTGATAAAGCCGTCCGGGAAATATCGGAAATTTACCGGGAAGTAATTAAGAATAAAAAGATATATTGATATTTATTTTCACTTTCAAACCTGCCACTTAAAATTAACTCCCGGTATTCTCAGAGTGAACCTCCTTCAAATTATTTTAAAGTATTTTCACGTGAAGACCAGCCGTTTATTTAATGGATGAATTACAATCAGCTGTCAGTTAATTTCCATTTCAAGATTATAAAACACAAAGCTCCATATATCAGTAGTTTCATCTATTGCTTTTGAAACAGGAATACCCATCCCGTGTCCTGAATTAGTTCCTACTCTAAGTAAAACCGGATTATTCCCGGTTTTTAATTCCTGAAGGGTTGCCGCATATTTATATGAATGCAACGGTACTACCCTGTCATCATGATCGGAAGTTGTAATCAATGTCGCGGGATAATTCACCGGTTTGATATTATGCAGCGGAGAATAATTCAGAAGAGATCTGAATTGCGCGGGATCTTCACTTGAGCCGAAATCCGAGATCCAGTTCCAGCCGATTGTGAATTTATGAAACTTTAACATATCCATTACGCCGACAGCAGGCAGGGCAACTTTAAAAAGTTCCGGTCTCTGATTTATCACGGCGCCAATCAGCAAACCGCCGTTAGATCTTCCCTGAGCGGCAAGTTTATCCGGAGATGTATAATTATTTTTGATAAGATATTCAGCCGCAGAAATAAAGTCATCAAATACATTCTGTTTATTCAGTTTCATTCCCGCCTTATGCCATTCCTCTCCATATTCACCGCCGCCTCTTAAGCTTGCAATTGCAAATATCCCGCCGTTCTCTATAAACAAGATCCTTTGTGATTTGAAATCCGGGGTCATACTGATATCGAATCCGCCGTATCCGTATAGCAATACAGGATTCTTTCCGTTAAGCTCAATTCCTTTCCTGAAGATCAGAAACATTGGTATCTTTGTGCCATCTTTACTTTCATAAAACACCTGTTTTGATTCAATGGAATCCGCATCATAATGAATTTCATTTTCTTTGAATATAGAAATTAATTTTTCTGAAATGTTGTATTTCAATATAATTTCCGGCCGGTTAAATGATGAGTACGTAAAGAAAATTTCATTAAAGGATTTTTTAGTATAATTAAAAATTGCTGTTCCAATACCGGGCAGTTCAATTTCATTTTCAAAGTTACCATTAAGATCATAAACAATTATAACATTGTGCGCATCCTTGAGATACTTTACGATAAGTTTCCGTTCTGCTATGACGGCATTTTCAATTACCATTTCATTCTCAGGAATGATATCGGAGAACGTTTTATCCGAAGTATTATATTTAGTGATTTTATATCTTGATGCATCTTTGTTTGTTATAAAGTATAAATACCTGCCATCAGCTTCTATCAGATTCCATTCATTTTCATGATCTTCCGTTAATGGAATGTAAACTGCATCAGTTAAATTCTGATCGGGACTGAGATCATGATAAAAAATTCTGTTACCGCTTTTTGATTTTATGAATTCTGTTCTGAATAAAAACGTCTGATCCTGATCAGAAAATACCGCAAAACTTTTTTCTGCATCTTCTTTATCTTCAAATATAAGTTTATCTTCACTCTGAAGTTCACCCGGAATATGAAAATATGTTTCCGGAGATTTATTAATTTCCTTGAATTTATCACCTTTGACTTCTTCATATCTGTTATAAAAAAATCCATCTTTATACCAGCTTATAGAAGAATATCTTACCCACTTAATGCAGTCATCGAGTTTCTTTCCCGATTCAATTTCCATGATAAAAATCTCTTCCCAGTCCGAACCGTCTTTGCTGATTGCATAGGCTAAATATCTGTTATCCGGAGACACGGAAACTTCTATGACCGCAATCGTCCCCTCTGATGAAAACTCGTTCGGATCCAGAAATACTGCCGGCTCGGCTTCGGTTCCCTTCTGCCTGTAAAGTATGTCCTGATTCTGTAATCCGTCATTTTTAAAATAAAATATAAACTCTCCGGCTTTTATTACTGAGGAATATCTTGTGTAGTCTGCCAGTTCCGTCAGACGTGATCTGATCTTATCCCTGAATGGTATCCGGCTTAGATATTTTTCGGTATTCGAATTTTCTTCCATCACAAAATTCTTTACGTCATCACTAAGCATATCTTCCATCCATACATAAGGATCTGATATTTCTTTACCATGATAAATATCTATATGACCGGTTTTTCTTAAATTCATTTAGAGTTATTTTTTTATTTTATAGAATGATCTGATATGAACAGAATATGATTATGAATATGAATTTGAATATGGACAAGAATTGAATAGTTAAATTTTGTTGCATGAAAAATAAAAAGCTCATCTGATTTAAAAGAGATGAGCTTAAACATTTATCGTTTTCCAAATTACCAAATCAATTAAACACCGGTTTCAGATCTCTGGCAAAAGCTTTCTTAAGAACTTCATTATGCTCTTCATTGAATTTGCTTAAAGAACCGGCAGCGGGACTGGCGCTTGCATCAGGACTGACACAATACAATTTCTGATGATCCATGAGATCATCATTGAGCAGTATAGCAAGAAAATTCCATGCGCCCATGTTTCTCGGTTCTTCCTGAACCCATACAACTTCATTAGCCTTATCGTAAGATTTTAAAATTTCTCTCATGACTTCAGTATGATAAGGATAATATTGTTCGAGTCTGACAATTGCAGTGTCATTTATATTATTTTCTTTTCTGTATCTGTTAAGATCATAATATACTTTTCCGCTTGTCACAATGACTCTGCTTATTTCTGACTTATCCTTAACATCATCATCAATCATCACATCAAACATTCCTTCCGTAAATTCAAACTTTTTTGATTTTGCTTCCGGAAGTCTGAGCAGACTTTTTGGAGTCATGATGATCAGTGGTTTTTTATGTTTATGTTTTGTCTGTCTTCGGAGCAAATGAAAATATTGCTCTGAGTTTGAAGGATTACAAACTATCATATTATTATCAGCGCATAATATCAAAAATCTCTCAAGCCGCGCGCTCGAGTGCTCCGGACCCTGTCCTTCCTGTGCATGCGGAAGAAGTAAAACAAGATTGTTTGGAAGACTCCACTTTGTGTATGAACTTGTAATAAAATTATCAATGATAACCTGAGCCGCATTCACAAAATCACCGAACTGCGCTTCCCATAATACCAGCGTCACCGGGTCAGCCGTTGAATATCCGTATTCAAAACCAAGTACTGCGGCTTCTGACAATAAGCTGTCAAGCGGTTCGATCAGCGCTTTATCCGGTGCTACATTATTCAAAGGTATAATTTCATCTGCAGTTTCTGAATCAGTAAGAACAATATGTCTTTGAGAGAATGTTCCTCTCGAACTGTCCTGTCCGCTTAATCTCACAGGTATCCCTTCCTGCAAAAGACTTCCGAATGCAAGCGCTTCGCCAAATGCCCAGTCAATTTCGATGTCCTTATTTTTATCAAGAAATTCTCTCCGCGATTCTATGAACTTTCTTAATTTTGGATGAAGATTAAATGTTTCAGGAAGTTCCGTAATTGCTTTTACAATTTCATCAAGTCTTTCTATTGATACAAATGTATCAACATTAGCTTCCGCGGCCTCTATCTCTTCTTTTGTGACAGCAAGAGGAATGTCAGTCTTGAATTTCTGAACCTCTTCGTGACTTTCATTCATCTTGTCATAAATCTTCTTTTCCAGCTCATTTATTTCTTCTTTAGTAATAACCTTCTCATTTAAAAGTTTATTCTCATATATTTGCTTTACCGAAGGATGACTTCTTATAGTTTTATACATCAGCGGTTGAGTAAAAGCCGGTTCATCAGCTTCATTATGACCGAGACGTCTGTAACCGAATACATCAATAAAAACATCAGTGTGAAACTTCATTCTGAATTCATAAGCTAATTTTGTAACAAGCATTGTTGCTTCAGGATCATCACCATTGACGTGGAAGATCGGTGCCTGTATCATCTTCCCGACATCAGTTGCATAGTGAGATGATCGGGCATCAATCGGAGAAGTAGTAAATCCTATCTGATTATTGATAACGATATGAACAGTTCCGCCTGTTCTGTATCCGTGCAGCTGAGACAGATTGAGAGTCTCCGCGACGATACCTTCACCGGCTACCGCAGCATCACCGTGTATCAAAACCGGTATTGTCTTATCTCTGTGCTCATCACCCGTTCTCATTTGCTTAGCTCTTACAATTCCTTCCACGACCGGATTGACGAATTCAAGATGTGAAGGATTTGATGCGACTGAAATTTTTATTTCACCTCCGTTAATCGTCTCATATTCACCTGATGCGCCGAGATGATATTTTACATCTCCTGAACCCTGTGATGAACTCGGGTCAATATGCCCTTCGAATTCTGAAAATATAGTTGACATGGATTTACCTATAATATTGGCAAGCACATTTAGTCTGCCTCTGTGAGCCATTCCCATCACAATCTCTCTAACGCCATCGTCCGCGCTGCATTGCAATAGATAATCCAGTGTCGGGATTATTGTTTCTGAACCCTCCAGTGAAAATCTTTTATGTCCTATATATTTTTTATCTATAAATTTTTCAAAATTCTCCGCTTCAGAAAGTTTAAACAGAATATGTTTTTTTTCTTCATTTGAAAAGTGAGGAGTGTTTCTGTTGGTCTCCATTTTTTTCTGAAGCCATTCTTTCTGCTCAGGGTCCTGAATGTGTTTAAATTCAACTCCGATCTTATCGCAATAAGTCTGATTCAGGATATTCAGTATTTCTCTCAGTGTTGCCGTTCTCAGACCTGCAAGTCCGTCAGTTATAAATTCCCTGTCATAATCCCAGACTGTGAATCCGTAATTAGCCGGATCAAGCTCAGGGTGATGTTTTACTTTAAGATAAAGCGGATCGAGATGAGCTAGCAAATGTCCTCTCACTCTGTACATGTTTATCAGCTGAATTGCCTTTGCCTGTTTTTCAAATTCTTCAATACCTTCAATCTTTTCAGAATCAAGATCTGATTCGACATTTATATCGGCATGCCATTTTACAGGAGAGATCGGAATCTCAAGATCCCTGAAAATCTCCTCATAAAAGTTTTCCTGGCCGTGAAGCAGTTCGCTGATCTTCTTAAGGAAAAATCCGGATTCAGCGCCCTGAATTATTCTGTGGTCATATGTGCTTGTCATACTCATAACTTTACTCAATCCCAGTTTGGTAATAACCTCGCTGGTGACAGCCTGATATTCCGCCGGGTAGTCAATTGCTCCGGTTGCAATGATTGTTCCCTGTCCGATCATAAGCCTCGGAGTCGAGGCTATTGTTCCGATAGTTCCGGGATTTGTCAGAGAAATGGTAGTTCCCTGAAAATCCGTGATCTCGATTTTATTGGACCTTGACCGGTCAATGATATCGTTATATGCTTCAAAATATTGCCTGAAGTTAAGCAGATTCGCCTTTTTAATATTAGGAACAATGAGTGATCTGCTGCCGTCTTTTTTCTGAAGATCAACTGCCAGTCCGAGATTCACATCTTTTTTCTTTACAATATTGGGATCATTATCTATGATGGTATAAGAGTTATTCATGTTTGGAACATACTGAATGCCTTTTACAATAGCCCAGCCTATGACATGGGTATAAGAAATTTTTCCTCCGTTTTTTCTTTTCAGATGATCATTAATTAGTCTTCTGTTTTCTTCAAGCACTTTTACCGGCATAGTCCGGAATGTAGTTGCAGTGGGAATGGTAAGACTGCTGTTCATGTTCTCAATGATCTTTGCGCCGACTCCCCTTATGATCTGAGCTTCTTCTCCTTCGCCCGGTGGCGGCATTGATACCTGACCGGACTGTATATTTGAAGCTGAACCTGAATTATCTTTCGAAGAAGCTGATTTCCTGCTCTCCTGTGAAGTGTTCCCGTTGGATAGATTTAGTTCTTTGAATAATTCCTTCCAGTTATCACTGACAGAATCAGGATCCTTTTTATAATCACCTAAAAGTTCGAGTACATACCATGTATTTACGCCAAATTCGGATATTTTTTCCTGCTGCTCGTGAGTTAAGTCTTCTAATTTCATTTATAATTTATTTTGGATAATTTAGTTAAAATTAAAAACAAGTTCAGTAAATTTATAAACCTATTGTTCAATTAAAAATCACAACCATCAAAATCGTTTTATTTTAATGGAATATATAATAGATTAATCAGAGAATATCACACACAAAAAATGGATAAGCATTTGATAAAATTAACTCATATACCGTATAAACGATCCGGTTTCACAGATCCAATATCTGAAATCAATAAATTCACAAATACGAAACCTAAATTTTCAGACAGGTTTGAACTGCTCAAATGCCTGCAGGCAATTCTTACAATAATGTATTGCCCGGCATTGTGTCGGTCCGAACGGACTTTGAAGAATAGTATTTTTACTGCCGCAGAACGGACATTCTACTTTCTCAAGCATTTCAATCTGTACAAGCCCGTTATGTTTCGGAGGTAATGCGAATTGTGATTCTTTCAATAATCGTCTTCCTTTTTCCGTGATCATGTTTGTACTCCATTGCACATCAAAACTGACCTCTACATCCAGACCTGAAACCGGCAGCCTGGAAACTTTTTCTTTTATGTCATTCTTCATATAATCAACGGCAGGACAACCGGCAAAAGTCGGAGTCATCTTAACTTTTACATATCCTTCTTCATCAACTTCAACACCTGTGACTATTCCCATGTCTACTACTGAAACTTTTGGTATCTCAGGATCTTTTACGTCATCTAAAACATCCCATATTTCTTTTTCTGTGATCATATTTTTAATTAAGAATTGAGAATTAGGAATTAGGAATTAGGTAAAAAAAATTGGAATTTGGAAGTTTTTAAAATATAGTAATTCAAAAAAATAAAATTATAAAAATCAAAATCTCAAAATATGAAAATTAAAATTCTCAATAATTCTCAATTCCTAATTCACAATTCCTAATTAGCTTCTACCATTCCGCGCCCGGATCAATATCATAAACTTCCGTCATCTCATCGAGAAGCGGTTTAAGATATTCCGTATGGTAGCCTTTTCTTCCGCCGAATGCCGGTTCACAGTTATTAATGTCCGGTAAGATCAGTCCCGCGCTTGTTATCACAGGCGAAATGAATTTCAGCCATTCTTCCTGAAGTCTTTTCTCACCCGGAAAAATATTATCTTTTATAAGAGTTTCTTCGAAATCTGACGGCTCAAATATTCCAAGTGCTAACGGAAAACATTCATTAAGAGATGACTGCATTCTCGCTTTGCTTATTTCATTTGCATTTCCAAGCTGGACAAGCCATGTGTCTGCATGCATTATATGATATTTTATTTCGCCTTTGAATTTTTTTGCAACATTGGCGAGATCATCATAGGAAGAACCCATCAGCATTTCAAATCTCAAGGCTTCAGCCGAGTCAAACAGAAAATGTCTCATAAGACTGAAGTCATATTCACCTATCGGAAATTCAACTAAATGGCAGCATTTAAAATCCTTTTCATCTCTGGTGAAAGCGATCGTATCAGGATCTGCTTCACCGAGTTTATGTAATATCTGATACATTGCATGCGCCTGTCCGAGTTTATCCTGCGCCATAGAAGAAAACGCAATGTCCTCTTCGAGTATTGGTCCGAGCGCAGTCCATTCTGAGTTACGATGACCTAATATAAGTTCGTCATCCGCCATTCTGAAAATAAGATCCTTTACCGCGCCGATTTGATTATCATTCAGCTCTTTCATTTATTTTTATGCTCCGCTTTAAATTTATTGATCCTTTCCATTACTTTATAACCTCCAGCCTCCCTGTACATTTTTTCCTGATTGGTTTCAAAAATATCCTCATCTTCATAATCAGTTTTTTTTATATCGGCTGTTTTTACCACCCAGAGATTAACGCATTTGTATCTCCTTGCATATTGTTCCTTTGCAAGTATCAAAGCCATATCAGGATTAGGCGCATGCACAGGACCCACATGAATATGATGATCACCTTTTTTGACCTGATGAAAAACTTCATAAGTCTGCCATTGATGAAGATCTTTTATGGATTCTGTGTTAGGTTGTTCGGGAAGATTTTCTCTCGTGACTCTTGGATCTAATGATTTTATTGACATTCTTTTAAAATTTCAATTTCTGATTTTGTATTCTTTCTGAATTTTTAAAAATCTTTATCGTATAAAAAAACTTGTCTCAATGACATTAGGCAAATTTAATCAGAATACGAATATTGATATGTTGAAAACAATTTATTCCTTGAGGCTGAAACGACTTTCTGTTCGATTAAACTATTTTTGTTATTCTCGTCATCTTTATTTCCGGGCTTTTTATGCTAAAGGAATAGTATATTTCTCAGTTGGTCTCTGCAAGGCATTTCTGACCCATTCTCCTTTTTCTTCGGCTCGTCTTCTTACGGCAAGTCTTTCTTTATTGCATGGTCCATCGCCGTTTATAACTCTTTTGAATTCATCCCAGTCAGGTTCGGTATAATCCCATTTCCCGGTTTCCTCATTCTTTTTTAATTTCGGATCAGGTATGGTCAGACCGAGATCCCATATTTTCGGAACATACATATCGAGAAACTTCTGACGCATATCATCATTAGAAGCCATCTTAACTTTCCATCTCATCAGAGTTTCGGTATGAACAGAGATCTTATCCGACGGTCCGAAGAAATGCATTATCGGCGGCCACCATCTTATAAGCGCTTCCTGTACCATTTCCCTTTGTTTGGGAGTTCCTGTGGCAAGGAACACAACATTATCATGACCGTATTTTAAATGGAATGATTCTTCAAGACAGATCCTTTCGAGTGCGCGGCAGTATGGTCCGTATGAACCTTTGGAATTTGCCACCTGATTAATGATCGCACCTGCATCTATCAGCCATGCAATAACGGCTGTATCCGCCCATGTTTTAGCAGGATAATTAAATACATTGGAGTATTTGGATTTTCCCGTGATCAGATCGTTTATCATTTCTTCGCGGGGTTTACCGAGTGTCTCTGCAGCGCTGTAAAGGAGTTGCGCGTGCCCTACTTCATCCTGTACTTTTGCCATTAATGCAAGTTTTCGTCTGAATCCGGGAGCGCGTGTGATCCAGGTTCCTTCAGGTAAGGCACCGATGATCTCGGAATGCGCATGCTGCTCTATCATTCTGATAAGCTGTTTTCTGTATTCAGCCGGCATCCATTCTGAAGGTTCTATTTTTTCACCTGCAGCTATTTTAGCTTCAAATTGTTCTAACTTTTTTTCGTCATCTTTTTCTGAATGACCATTCTTTGTTTCTTCAAATATATATCCGCCACCGTACATTTACTTTTTGGGTTTAGTTTAAAAAATATATTAATATAACAAAAAGATGTGTTTTTTCTTTAAAAATTTTTATAAAATTAACATAAAATATTCTTTTATAATATAACTTAATAAATAACTTTTCGGATTTAATATCAATCTTCTCCAAAACGAGTTATATAAATTATTCTTTATCAGAATATTAAAAAACCTGACAGGTTTGATTTGAATGATCAATAAAAATCCCGTATTAAAATTCTCCAGCTAGTGCAAAGATATTAACCGGAAATTAATACTTAACTGGCGGTAATAATTTCAATTCACCTATATGCTGTAATATGAGTTTTAAAATCAATGATTCCACTTCTCCTCAGTTTTCGGGCTGAAGATGGATTTGCCGGTTATAGCTGTAATTCAGGATTTTGCAAATAGTCTTTTTTCTTTTAAATGATTTACCAAAATTTAATCCAAACTTTTCTAAAGTGAATAAAAAAAGCATTCTTAAAATAAAAGCTATTGAAATCATACTTACATTTTCTGAAACTGAAAAATCAGATTTCAAAAAATTTCTATCCTCTCCTTATTTTAACTCAAGTTCGATTTTAGTAAAACTTTATAGCATCATATTAAACAAAGAAAAAGAAATACGTTCCGAAAATATAACAGAGAAAGAGATTTATCATTTGCTGTTTGATTCCGAAAAATTCAGTTACAGTTCTTTTCGGAACCAGATGAGCTCGCTGTATAAGATATGTGATGAATTCCTTTTGATAAATGCCGTTAGAAATAATGATGAATATGATTTTGAAAATAAACTTAAAATGCTGAACGAATATTCCCGGAGATTTCTTGACAGCAACTATCATTTACTCTTTGAAAAATTAAAGAAAGATCAGAATTACAAATATCTGGGTTCAAAGTTTTTTGAAAATATGCATAAACTCAATTACAATTTTTCTCATTTCGAATATTTAAGAAACAATTCTCATAAAAGAAGAAAGTCACTTTATGAAAGCACCATTAACAGTCTGTGCGGGATGATCTCCGGTCTTTCTGAAGATATTGCCAAGATCAATTACATTGAAAAGATCTATAACCATAAAGTAAATCTGAACCCGGCGAAGAGCCTGATCGATAATCTTAATGTTAAAAATTTTCTGAAAGAGATTAAGTCACTGGACAAAGTGAGTTATGATTTCATTAATACTGAATTGAAATTCATGGATCTCATTCTTCAGCCGGAAAATATTGATAATTATAAAGAACTGAAGAAACTGGTATTCAGTGAAATTACAAAGTATTCAAATTCCGAGAGATATTATCATACAGGCAGATTGCTCTCTTTTGTAATAAATTATTATAATAATGACAGTCAGAATTTCTATAAGGAAGTTAGCGAATTCAGGAAATTTCAACTGAAGAATATTAAATATGGCAAAGATGGAGTTGCCAGTCTGAATATGCGTACTTTTGCAGATATCCTGAATTCTTTTCTTATGACTGAAAAAATCCAATTTATTGAAACTTTTGTAAAGGAAAACTTAAAAAAAATTGAATCGATAAACCGTGAGAATGCGCTAAACTATGCTATGGCCAGAATTGAAATAATGAAAGGAAACAATGATCAGGCGCTTGAATATCTGAGCAAGTTAAAGCTGACAGAACCATTATTTAAATTTTTTTCAAAAATGCTGATGATTCAGATATATTATGATATGGGTTATTTTGAATCCGGATTAAATGCTCTGGATTCATTGAAACATTTTATGAAAAACAATAATGATATAAATGCTCAGCTGAAGGAAAGATATAATCTTTTGATAAAAATTACCTACAGGATATATAAAATAAAACTTAAACCCGAAAGTTTTACAATGTTTGACATTGAAAGCTTATTGAAAGATAATAGTAAAATTAAATCAGTTGATATTTCGTGGTATCAGAAAAAAATTGAGGAACTTAAAGATCTTTTTTAACTGGTAGTCTTTGTCTTCTTCCTCATTCTGATATTCAGCATCTCTACAAGGAAAGAGAACGCCATCGCAAAATATACATATCCTTTTGGTACTTCCACATGGAAAGCTTCTACAAACAAAAGCAATCCGATCATCAATAAGAATGATAATGCGAGCATCTTTATCGTAGGATGTTTATGAATGAAGTCACTTACCTTTCCCGCAAACATTATCATAATAATCATTGAAATTACAATCGCTATAATCATTATTGATACTTCTTTTACAAGACCTACTGCAGTGATCACGGAATCCAGGGAAAATACAAGATCCAGAAGTACGATCTGAAATATTACATTCCAGTATTTCGGAACAATTTTTTTATCAGCTATTCCTTCCTCGCCTTCAAGCTTTTCATGTATTTCTAAAACACTTTTTATCATGAGAAACAATCCGCCTCCAAGAAGTATCAGATCCCGTCCTGAAAATGAAAATCCGAAAATTGTAATAAGTGGTTCGACTAATCCTGCGATCCAGGCAATTCCAAGCAGCAAACCTATTCTGAAAAACAAAGCAAGAATCAGCCCGGTCACACGACCTTTTTCCTGCTGCTCTGCGGGAAGTTTTCCTGTTAATATTGAAATGAATATGATATTGTCTATTCCGAGGACTATCTCAAGGAATGTAAGAGTAAGTAAGCTAACGTAAGTATCCGGCTGGGAAAAAAGTTCGAGCAAAGTTTAATATTGTTTAGGTAATAAAAAAAAAATTACCATTAAATTTTTTCTTATAAAGTTCTTAATTTAAACTAAATATACAGTTCCTTCAAGGAAAGTTATTTTGCCTTATTAAGGTTGCCTGAATATAATTTTACACGCAATAATCATTGAATTTCATGTAAAAAATTTTCTTAAATCAAAAATTATCTTAAATGAAAACATTGTCACTGTTATAATTGATTATTCAGGCTTTGATCTTTAAAATTTGAAAAGACAATCCTGAATTTTAAGTAAATAATAATATTAAGGAAAGATCCGGAACCTGTGTAAAAGATTTAGCAGGATTCTTTGATCCGGTGTAAAAAGTATTTTTTAGTACCTGAACTGATCAAACCGGAATATTGAATAAACTGAATTCCATAAAAATTGAATGACTCTCATTTTTTCATGCCATGAATATCATAATCCGGAAATTCAATTAATGTTAATTTTCAGGTCATGAATGTTGCCTTTTCTTTGACATGACGTTATGTAAATCAGTATGAAAAAAGTTTAGCTGACTATTTTGCTGAGAGGGATACGGGAATAGCTGAATTGATACAATGGTTAACAGACATTACCCGCACTTATGCTGGAATTTACAGAAATGGAGATTATCAGATTGTAATTATAGATACAAACATGCCCTGCATAAAGCAATTTATTGTAAGCTGTAATATCAGGCCGATAATTAAGTTAAAATATTATGGTACGGACAGAATGAATTCGATAATTTAGTATTGGAGATTAAACCAACAGGTAAATATATCTAAATACACCAAAGGGAGAATATAAACTGTCTTAAAGGTGGCTGAAATTATTATGCGGAAGAACTGGTCATTTTCATTATAGAAAACATTTATGCAGAAATAGATTTCAGGCAATTGCCTGAAGTGAAACCATTTTTCGGATATGTCCGCAGATAATACGAAATAAAAAGATCCCGGAATGCAACTATCCCGGGATCTTAACATACAGTTTAATGTTACGCTTCTGACCCTTTATGCTAACTATCTTTACTTTAAATAAGTTAAATGCTATAATCTATCTTTATGATTTAAACAGCTTCAGCTTTCTCTCTTTCATATTCTTCAATGATCTTCATTTCGACATCCTTAGGAACATCCTCATAATGAGAAAATTTTCTGTCATAATAACCTCTGCCCTGGGTCATTGATCTCAGCTTTGTTGAATAATCATTCATTTCCGATAAAGGCATCTGGCATGTTATTTTCTGAAGCTTACCAAATACATCCATTCCCTGAATTCTTCCCCTTCTGGAAGAAACATCACCTGAAACAGAACCCATGAACTCTTCCGGGAATACTATTTCAACATCGTAGATAGGTTCGAGTATGACAGGATGAGCTTCTTTGAAGCCCTTTTTAAACGCCTGTGCCGCAGCTATTTTAAAAGAGATCTCATCAGAATCCACATTATGATAAGAACCGTCAAACAAGGTCACTTTCACATCAATGACCTTACAGCCTATGAGCACACCGCTGTTCAATACTTCGATCAGTCCTTTCTCCACAGCCGGGACAAATCTTCCGGGTACAACACCTCCTACGATAGCATTTGCAAATTCAAAACCTGAACCTCTCTCTCTTGGCTCTATTTTCAGATGGACATGTCCAAACTGTCCTCTGCCGCCTGACTGCTTTTTATGTTTATATTCAACATCTTCGATCCTTGAACGGATGGTTTCTCTGTATGGTATTTTAGGATTAGAAATATCAACCTCAAAATTATATTTATTCCTCATCCTGCTGAGAATTGTATTCAGATGAATTTCTCCCTGACCGCTTATAATGGTCTGACTGGTTTCCGGATTAAACTCTATAAGGAAAGTCGGATCCTCTTCATGCAGCGAATGTAAAGCAGTTGCAATCTTATCATCATCACCTTTATTCTTTGCATGTATCGCAAGTGACATATTTGGGTGAGGAAATCTGATCTCCGATAATACTACGGGATAATTTTTAGAACTCAAAGTATTATTTGTATGCGAGTCTTTAAGCTTGACGACTCCGGCAATGTCACCGCAAACAGCCTCGTGCATTTCCTTTCTGTCTTTACCATTCATTGAATAAAGCTGAGATAATCTTTCAGATTTTCCGTTGGCTTCATTTATCATATCCAGCCCCGGATGCACACTACCGGAGTAAACCCTGAAAAATGAAAGCTCGCCGATATTCTTTTCTGAAACGGTTTTAAAAATAAATATTGTAGGCTCTCCTTCAGGTCTGGGAGGTATCTCTATCGGATCCTGACTGTTAGGTCTTCTTCCGATCTCCGGTTCCTTATCAAGAGGAGATTCCGTATAATCGCTTATAAACTCAAGGACATCTCTCGTTCCGATATTCCTGGAAGCGCTGATGCAAAAAACAGGGAACAATTTTTTCTCTCTCATACCTTTTTTCAATCCGAAATCAATCTCTTCATCAGTCAGATTTTCACCTTCCTCGAAAAATTTTTCTAGCATTTCTTCATCTTCTTCTGCAATGGTCTCAACAAATTTCTTATGATAATCTTTTGCCTTTTCCATAAGCTGATCCGGTATCTCTTCTTCCGTATATTCTCCCTTACCGTCATTATTGAATTTCAGCCATTTCATTCTCATAACATCGATCACCGAATCAAATCCTTCTCCCGCATTTACAGGAAACTGAACTACTGCAACACGTGAACCGAAACTTTCCTTAATCTGATCTACGGTATGATCAAAATTAGCATTTTCAGTATCTAATTTATTAATCAGAAAAATCACATTATTATCATAATCGTTTGTCATCATGAAGCTTGATTCAGTACCAACCTCAATACCTTTAAATGCGTCCACCATTATTATTGCTGTATCCGTTACTCTTAAAGCTGATTTAACCTCTCCCACAAAATCCATAAATCCGGGAGTGTCAATAATGTTAATTTTCATGTCAACGCCATCTGAAGACTTCCAGAATGTATTCAGGAGTGAAGAATTAATTGAAATCTGTTTTTCGATCTCATCCTTATGGTAATCACTGACAGTGTTCCCTTCTTCCACTCTGCCAAGTCTGTTTATAAAACCCGATGCATAAAGTATCCCTTCTGCAAAGGTTGTCTTTCCGCTTCCTCCATGTCCGGTAAGAGCAATGTTTCTGATGTTTTCCGGTTTTATAGCTGCCATTTAATGATCTCCTTTTCCTGTTTAAAAAGAATTATTTTATAAATTGTTTTTATATTTATTTAAGATTTGTTTTTATCTGAATTTAAAACTTTAACGGCAATCTCAGGTATGCCTTTATTGAACTGAACCTGCATGGAATCAAACGGTATGTTCACATTTCCTGCTTTGAGAGATGACAATGATCTCTCAATAGCACTACCTTTTATAACGAGAAGACTTTCTTTGGCTTTATCAGTATTGACCCAGTAAAATACCTTCAGATTTATTGAATTTGCACCCAGCTCGTTTACAATGACAAACGGTGCGGGATCATCCATTATGTCTTCAAACTCTTTAAGCACTTCGAGTATATGATATCTTGCCTTTGATACGTCTGCATCATAATCAATACCAACTATATATTCGAATCTTCTCAAACCTCCTGCATTAAAATTTGAAAGAGGATTGTTCAGTATATTCGAATTCGGAACGTAAATTTCGATACCGTCAAAAGTTTTTATTTTAGTTGTTCTTAAATCGAGAGACATGATCGTTCCGGATATTCCATCTGATTCTATCACATCACCGATAATGAAAGGTCTGTTGAATGCCAGTATGACTCCAGAAAGAAAATTCACACCTATGTCCTTAAATGCAAATCCAAGTACAACAGCTGATACTCCGGCTCCGGCCATTAATCCTCCGGCAAACTGAGTAAGTCCTAAAATATTCAGACAAATACCTACACCTATGAGAGTTATGATCCATTTAGAAATTCGTGTGATAAAATTTGCAAGAAGCTCATCATCTATTCGTGATATAAGTCTCTTCTTTATTAACCCTGCTAATTTTCTTGCTAAAATAATGGTAATAATAAATATTACCAGACTAATAAAAATTTCAGGAATTAGTCCTGAAAATTTTTTCCAGAAACTATCAGCCATCGAAATAAATTCTGATTCCATATACATTAATATAAATTCATTAAGTAAGGAAAATAATATTCATAATTAAAACATTAAAGTTACTTTATACAATTATTCAATATTCGTATATTTGTAGAAAACTAACTTTTGGCAAAGCAATTACCTATTACAACTCTCGGAATGGACATTCTGAGAAAGAAAACCGTTCCGGTTACAAAAGCCGATTCAAAGCTGATCCATCTTGTCGAGAATATGTTCTATACCATGGATCATGCATCCGGAGTCGGGATAGCTGCTCCTCAGGTAAATTCTAACCTTGCCGTGACAGTGATTGATATCTCAACTATTGAGGAACATAAAAAAGAGAAACCTCTTGTACTTATAAATCCTGAAATACTGGATTCCGATGGTAAGATCGAACTTGAAGAAGGTTGCCTCAGTATTCCAGATATAAGAGGAATGGTGATAAGACCTGAAAAGATATTCATTAAATATTTTGATTTTGATCTAGAGGAGATAAAGATCGAACTTTCAGGTTTCCTTTCAAGAGTCGTACAGCATGAGGTGGATCACCTTAACGGTAAACTCTTCATAGATTACTTCTCTGATGAAAAGAAAAAAGAGATCAGAAAAGAACTTAACAGGATACGTAAAGGAAAGATAACAACAGATTACCCGCTGCTCATACATTCCGATAATTAAACTTTTGTTCAGATCATGAAAATAATATTTATGGGAACACCAGGATTTGCTGTTCCCTCCCTTAAAATTTTACTCGATAATAAATATGATGTGCAGGCAGTTGTAACTGTCCCCGATAAAAAAAAAGGAAGAGGACTTAAAACTTCTTTTTCTGAGGTTAAGAATTTTGCTCTCGCAAAAAACCTTAAAATACTTCAGCCCGATAGCTTAAAAGATGAAAATTTTATTAAAGAAATAAAGACCTTTTCTCCCGGGCTCATAATAGTAGTTGCATTCCGGATCCTTCCTGAAGAAGTATTTACAATACCTGAATTCGGTTCAATTAATCTGCATGGATCTTTACTCCCTAAATACAGAGGAGCTGCTCCAGTCAACAGGGCAATAATGAACGGCGATACAGAAACAGGTGTGACGACTTTTTTTCTTAAAAATAAAGTTGATACCGGAAATATCATTCTTCAGAGTAAGATTAAAATCGAACCTGATGATAATGCCGGAATCATTCATGACAAACTTTCGGTAGTTGGCGCTGATCTTGTTCTAAAAACTGTCAGACTGATTGAGAAAGGGAATGTTATTGAGTTTTCTCAGGATGATTCACTCGCCTCCCCTGCTCCGAAAATACACAGAGAAGATTGCAAAATAGACTGGGATAAAGGATCCTCTGAAATACACAACTTCATAAGAGGACTTTCACCTTATCCTGCAGCATTTACTTTGATGGATAATAAAATTGTGAAGATATACAGTTCATCAGTTACAGATTTGAAATCAGGTCATGAGCCGGGTTCAGTGATCATCGGCAATAAAAAAATATTTGTTTGCACTAAAGATAAATTAATAGAGATACATGAATTGCAGCTGGAAGGAAAGAAAAAAATAAATGCCGTTGATTTTATAAACGGACTTGGAAAAATTGACAGTTAGATATAATTCTTTTAAAGTTTGTTTTAAATAAAAAAGGAACCGGATTGAGATCCGGTTCCTTTTTTTTATAACTGATAAATCTGATATTTATAGAACTGTTTTACTTATGGTTTTACAACCTGAACAAATGCATTTGAATTATTCAAACCAAGAATAATGTCAGATACGTCCGTCACGCCGTCACAGTTAAAGTCTGTAGCCGGAGTGTTGGTAAATGAAATTGCATTATTATATACAATTAATATATCAGCTGAGTTTACAAATCCATCCTGATTAGCATCACCCTGATAAATAGAAACTATACCACCGGATAAGACCTGGTTGCTTCCGAAAGCTTTATTCACGTTAGTTGTGAAATCATAATTAGCTGCTTTTGAAACAAATGTAACGCCTGTTGCGCTCCATGTTTCAATTGCATTAACACTTTTAACAACAACATAATATGGAGTTCCGTCAACTGCATTGCTGAAATTAACAGCACTTGCAATGTTACCGCCTGCTGTTACTGTTTTTGATTCTACAATTGCATAAGGAGATGTTGTATTTCTCAATTCAATTGTAAAAGTATTTGGACTTGGGCAGGACTGAGTATTGAACTTTAATGTCAATGTGCAGAATCCTGTTGCCTGGTCAGCGCCCATATACGGTTTAACACCTCTCAGGTCACCATCGATGTCAGTATCGATACCTGTTACTACATCACCAAGTAAACTTACATTTCCGATAGAAGAACCTGTTAAGTGCAGATCATTTGTAGCTGAGTTTACAAAGTTTACTGCAATGTTGCTTGAAGCAGTATCCAGTGATAATGAAGCTGAAGTATTGTTATTTCTCCAGTCAGCTAATGTATTTCTGTAAGTAGCTGATCCGTTTAATCCAACTGCTCCGTTTGTTCCCGGCGCATACAGATCGTTGAAATTACTGTATAACAGACCGCTTGGGGCCGGTGCTACCTGTGCATTACCGTCCTGAATTGCAACGCTTCTTGCTGTAGCAGAAGAAGTGGATATGTTGTTAATCAATATATTATCATAAACTACCATTGGAACACCACCGCCAAATGAACCGAAACATCCTGAAGTATATGGTGCAGGTAAAGCTGAAGACAGATAAATAGTATTATAGAAATACTGACAAACGCCTGCTCCGCCTTGTTGTGTTGATCTGATACCAAACACTGACATTGTTCCGGAAACTGTTACCGTTGTCTTTGAAAGATTTGAAATAAAGTTATTATAAATATTACAGATCTCAGGACTTAAACCACTACCTGAAATTCCAATTGCTCTTGAAGTTGAGCTTGTTCCTTCATTTATGATATTACTAATTTTATTATTGTAGAAATTACCTGAGCTGTTCTGAGCAGAAAGTCCTATTGGACTTGTTTGTGTATTGCCCGGATGTCTTGCTTTTACATTAGTAATAATGTTGTTATTTACCTGAGCGTTAGAGCCGTAGCTTGTTATGATTCCGATTGCGGAACCTGTTGTGGTGGTGGCGCTGTCACCGATGTAATGAATACTTCCGAGTACATTATTGCTGATCACAGTATTTATATCCGGTGATGCTGCTGACAAACCAAAATAAGCAATACCTCTGTCGCATCTGTCAATAGTACAGTTTAAAACACTGTTGCCGTTGTTACCGTTTGATGATGTGCCGTTTGATACTAAAACACCGTGTGAGAAACCTGGTGCAAGACCGCTTCCGCCTAATTTGATCCTTGCGCCATTGATAGTATTATTGGTTGCTCCGTCAGTTGTACCGTTTGACTGGATATAATATCCGTATTCTATCTGGTTTGAAGTAGTAGTACCGCCGTCTTCAACGTCGATGTTCTCATAAGTTACATAGTCACTTCCTATCAGAGCAATTGCATAATCATTAGTAGCTGCTGTTCCTACAGGTTTAACTAATACTCTTGCATCAGCTAATACAGGTCCGACAAATTTAATTGTGTTGGATGAACTTGAACCGATGATCGGTCCGAGTAATGACTGTTCAGCATATGTTCCCGGAGAAACAGTAAATACAACAGGACCGCTTATACCTCTGTTGAATAAAGCAGTGTCTGCCTGTGAGAAAGTCTGATAGTTAGTTCCTGTTGCAGGATTAGAAGGATTAATTGTATAAGCTCCTGACATTGGGTTTGAAAGATTTAATGTAGTCACATTTCCATTAGCTGAAGATGCGGAATACTTTGTCTCGTTTGAAGCCCATACCTGGAAAAAATATTGTGTATTAAGACTTAATCCTGTAACCTGAATTGAAGTAGTATTAGCAGGTGCTGTACCTAAATAGTTAAAATCAACATTATTTGTTGAAATGTAAACAGGAAAACCTGTTTCATTAGAAGAAGCATCAACCCAGTTTAATGTGGTAGTGGTTGAAGATGTTCCTGTAAATGTTAAAGTTGTTGGTGAAGCAGGTGCAGTCTGCACAGGTGTTGTGAAAGCCAGCATTGTGTTTGTAGCAGGAACTGTTGCTAATGCATTCTGTGGTGTTGCACTGAAATTATTTGTATTATCAGTCTGCTGTGTAGAAAGCTCTGCTGCAGTTGGTGTTGCACTTATAGTTGGTCCGTTGATTCCGCATGTATAAGCAAATGATTCAGTACCTGGATTCATTGAGCCATAAACGAATTCAATGTGTCCGTCACTTTCATATATTTTTATTTGAAAATTAAGATTTGGAGTTGCATTTGCATATGCAGCCATATTAGCAAACTGTACAGTAAGGATTCTTGATCCCGGTGCACCTGTTGTCAGATATGTCATATTATTTAAACTTAATGCATCCAGATCATAATAGATTGGAGCTAAAGTTAGTGTTGCTCCGTCAGTTGATGATGAAAAAGTTGAATTTACCCAACTGTATGCTCCACCGTCTGATCCATCATGAGGAGTATTTATGTTGAATGTTATAAATCCGCCTGTACCAACAAGGAAAGAGTCAGCTCTTACCCCGTTATAAACAAAAGAAAATCCGATCGGTACAGCATTACTTAAATTATCGTCAGCTCCCGAACCGCTTCTCCATGAAGAGATGGTATTTCCGGCGATCGGAGTATAAGTAATACCTGTAGTTCTTGTTACAGCATAAACATTAACTGCATCAAGCTCAGTAATTGGAGCTTTGAACAGATCATTTTTTTGAACTTTTGGATACACTTTTGAAGGTGTATAAATTACATCTTTTTTTGAGACCGGATTTTGTACCATTTCATCTGTCTGAGCAAAAGTCTTTGCTGAAAACGATGACATTAGAACAAATGCGATCAAAACAATTAAATTGCTTTTTTTCATTGTGTTTTTGGTTTTAATTAATGGATATATTTAAAAGGTGGAAATATTTTTTTAGATCTGATTATGATATTATCTAAGATAGGTCTCCTTTACAGTTAAAATGACAGATAAATATTCAATGGGTAAATATTTGGAAACAACAAAACTGTAAAAATGATATGATAAAGAAAAATTTGAAATAATTTTCTCCTTAAAATTTGAGTTAAACAATAAAATTAGTGTGGACAAAAATAGAAATAAAAAAATTAAATTACAAATTAAATTAATATGATTTGTAATTATTTTTTAACTGCTAAATTATACAAAAATGAAAAAAAACAGATATAATATGTATCAGGAATGTTGAGATACAAACTTTGTCGGTGAGTTGATTTATTATTCTTAAAAATTACCTAAAGAAATTCATATCATTGTCGAAAACAAAACTTTTCCCCTCCGGTGCGCAAGCCAGCACTCTTCTGCCGGTTGGTGAGTTGAAATTTTACCGGCGGTTAAGAATGAATTTCCGGAATTTCAATTTTCCTTCAAGTGAGCGGGCGATTTTTCTATGCATCTTTCTTTTGATCGTTCAAAAGAAAAAATGGTAAAATATTCTGCGGGTTTCAAGTTTCTACCACTTAAATAAATTGTTTTGGACTAGATTGGTTTTAAATACTGAATTTTTTAAAATAGTAGTGAAAATAAGAAAAATTTTTTTTATTTTAACTTCACTCAATTACCATTCAGATACCTACTTCTCTGTTGAAACATTGTGTTTTCAACAATAGGATTATATTTATTTTTAGATAAAGGTTTTATAATAAATTCTTTAAAATAAAATATAAAATATATTGCTGTCCTAAATCAACCTTATTATTTAATTAAACAAAAAACCATGAAAAAATTAATTACTCTGTTGTTTATTCTGGCCGTAACAATCAGTTTAAATAACAAGGCTTTTTCTCAGGCTAATTCAGTTAGCTTAAATGGAAATGCAATTTACTCAAATATTGAAGATGCATATAATGCAATTACACCTGCATTTGTGACTCCTCAGTTAATTGAGATTCTGTCTGCTTATGACGGTTCTACTGAACTGTTCCCGATCACTCTGAATCTGATCGCCGGAACTTCAACCATAACCATCAGACCTGCAGCAGGAAACAACGGAGAAACTGTAACTTCTTCAGTAATAAATAATTATTTGTTTTTTCTTAGTACCTGTAATAATGTTATTATAGACGGTAGACCGGGTGGTGTAACTTCATCACCTGCTAATTACCTTACAATAAATAATGCTTTTAATACTGCAACAAACGGAAATGCCGGAGCAATTGGATTTTTTGGAGCTGATAATTGTACCGTCAGATATGTCAACTCTACAGCTGCATTGGGGTCTTTAACATTTACCGGTGCCCGTAATATCAACATTGCAGGAGCCACCGGAAACCCAAGTGACAATAATATAATTGAGAACTGCGTTGTAAGAGGAGGTTTAAGAGGTATTCAGAATTTTGGATTAAATGCAACAACAATAAATCATAATAGCATTATCAGAAATAATGATGTAGCTCAGTTTTTCAATATTGGCTCTCTTATTTCCAATGACAGCAATACTTTAATACAGAATAATAAATATCATTTTACTTCTGCAATTACAACGATTGCTACTTTTCTTGTTGGTATTCAGACTCAGGGACAATATACTACTGTAGAAAACAATGAAGTTACCGGATTCACTTCACTGAATGCCTCGTCATATCTTCACGTCTCAGACTTTGGTGCAAATAATACATTCAAAAGAAATAGGATACATTCAAATGTACCTGATGTTACTGCTACAAATGTAGTCGTTGGAGCTCAGCTTTCCAGCACGGGCACAACTTTATTTACTGAGAATGAGATTTACGATCTTAAAGAAGGTGCACCGGGTACTATTATTGGTATTAATGTAGCCAGTAACGCGTCTGCTCCCGGTAATCTCAGCATAATTAAAAACAGGCTGTATGGTTTTTCAAGTCTGGTTGCAGCCCGTATCGAAGGAATGCGGGTTACACCAATAACAGGAAATACAATAAATATTCTTGAAAACAACCTCTCAATTACTGCCCCAAATAATTCTGCTTCCGGTATTTTCGGAATTTATGCAAGTGATGTAGCAGCAGCTTCTGAAACATATACTGCAAATGTAAATTCTAATTCAGTATATATTGGCGGTGTGAATTTGGGAACAGTCGGTGTATTTGTAAATTCTGCCGGTATATTCAGAGACAATCTTTATGGAGGTGTTTATAATCAATGGTACAATAATATAGTTAATGAAAGAACTACAGGAGATGCTAATTACCAGTACCACCTGGGATTCTGGCTTGATACAGCTTCGGGTACATTAAGTCTGGATAGCAATAATTATTATTCCGTGGATCCAAATCTTGGTTTTGCAGCGATCTGGTATGATTCATTATTTACTAATGCTGATATTACAGAATACAGGGCATATGCTTCTCCAAATGAAGCAAATACAACTTTTGGAAATGCAAACTTCCTGAGTCTGAATATGAATTTTGAAGCATGTCCGCTGAAAAGCGAAGTCACTGTGGAGCTCAGAGAATCTACTGCACCTTATAACATTGTCGAAACTGCTTCAGGATTAGCAGGATCCAATTTCCCCAATAAGATAATTTTCTATAACGCTGCTGATGCAACACCTTATTATATAGTCGTGAAAAGCGCTAACATGATAGAAACCTGGAGTGCTTCAACAGTTTCTTTCTCTGCAAACGGAGCCAGTTATGATTTTACTACTTCATTAGCCCAGGCTTATGGCAGTAATCAGAAATTGTCCGGTGGTATTCCTTCTGTATATCAGGGTGATGCTAATCAGGATGGAATAATAGACTTCAATGATTTGATTGAAGTATATAATGATGCTATTGCTTTTGTTACAAGTCCGGCAACTGACTTTAATTGTGACGGAGTAACTGATGTAACTGATATTATTTTGGCAGCTAATAATGCATCTGCATTTGTTGCAGCTATCCGTCCTCCGGGTGCAATAATTCCATCCGTGAATAACACAACTACATATGATAATGTTGTAAATTCACAAAGATTAATGAAGATGAGCACAAAACCTGAGACATCCGATGCAAACAAAAGAAACATCAATTCAGCAATAATTGAAAACTAAATAATTATTTTTTAACATTTCCATTTTTTAAAAAATAATTGATAATAAAAAACCGGAAGCTCAAAAACTTCCGGTTTTTTTATTCCTGAAAAATAAATTCTGATCAAATATTTTCTGAAATTGCTTTAGGATTAATTCTCTCCATACAGTCAAATGTCTTAACCGGACACTGATTTCCTCCGTGAATGCTGCAGGGCCGGCACTTCAGACCGTTAATTTCAAATACTATATCCTCTTTTCCATAAGGGTAAAATCCGAATGCCGGGATTGTTGCTCCGAATATAGCAAGCACTTTTGTTCCGACTGCATTTGCAAGATGAAGCGGAGCGGAATCGTTTGTCAGCAATAACTCTGCACGCTTTATCAGTTCCGCAGACTCTTTAAAAGTAAACTCCCCTGTTGCATCAATAATATTTTTATTGACTGATTTTTTAATTATGTATTCGGAAATATACTTGTCAGCCGGACCTCCGGTAAGAAAAATTTTTATATTTTTAACAGCAAGAAGATCACAAACTTCAGTAAACTTTTCTTTCGGATATCTTTTTGTAAACCAGACCGATCCGGGAGCTATGCAGATAAACTTATCTCCTGTCTTTAAATTTTTTTCAATCAGATAATCACTGATCTTTTCCTTAATTCCGGAATGGATAAATAATTCAGGCCGGATAATGTTTTCTTCAATTATTCCAAGAGGTTTTAGCAAGCTGATGTTTCTTAATATCTCATGAATGTCTTTCTCGTATTTTACCCTCGTCTCATACATGAAACTCATTGCAGACGTATCAAATGAAATCGTCTTTTTTGCGCCTGAAAAAAAACTTATCAGTGTGCTGCGGAAAGATCTGTGCGGTGAAATTAAAATATCGTATTTTGATCTGCGGAGTTTTTTTACCATTTCAGAAAATCCATTTAATCCTGAATTCTTTTTATCATATATGATCCGTTCATTGATCAGAGGATTACCCTCTGCTATTTCAGCTGTTTTTGGAATGCAGAGAAAATCTATAACCGAATCAGGCATTTCCCTTTTCAATACTTGGAGCATTGGCAATGTAAGTATAACGTCTCCGGGAAAGGCAGTTTGTATGATAAGTATTTTTTCCGCCATTAAGCTCTCCTGTGTTTGAAACGTTTATGAAACCATAGCCATTGTCCGGGATTCTCCCGGATTACCGATTCCATACAGTCAGATATTCTCTGTGTCAGCGCCTGAATGTCATTTTCGGAATTTCCCGAGAGATCATCATAATTTATTCTTTTAAATCTTATCTCATAAGAGAAATCTTTATTACGACTGGCATATCCGAATACAAGTTTCGGTCTGAGCTTTAAAGCAATCTTTGCAGGACCTGAAAAAGAAGGAACTTCACTGCCAAAAAAATTTATGTAAACCGAATAATCAGGATGTGCTGACTGATCAGTTAGAAAACAAACTATCTCGTTTCCGGAAAGCTTCTCATATATTTTCTTGAGAGAAAATCCGATTGGTATGATCTCATTACCGCTTAATTCCCTGTATTCATCTATCTTTTTGTTAAGTCTTTTACTTGCCTGCTTTTTGGCAATTATATTTAGTTTACCGCCGGTTATTACCGAATAGCTGAAAGCAGATAACTCCCAGTTGGAATAATGTCCGCTTAAAAAGAACAATCCTTCATTTTTATGTCTTAATTCTGTAATTATATTCAGATCTGTAAATTTAATAAATGATTCAGCTTTGGATTTTGTAAGAGACGGGAAATAAAAGAACTCAAACATATCAATCGCCAGATTAATATAAGATTCTTTTATAATATTTTTTTTCCAGTTAAGGTCTTTATCGGGAAAGCACAGATCTAAATTCTGGAGTGCAACATTCTTTCGGATGGGAAGAAGATAAAAAAAAATAATCCTTTTATACGAGCTATTTTCTGGATCATCTTTAATGGGAAAAGCCGGATTATTGATCCGGCAACATTAAAAAATAACAAGCTTAAAGCGTCAGCCAAAATACGGATTATGATTATATTTAATTTTAAATTACTTCAGCAAACAAAGTAGCGGAATTTGCTTTGTTGATCTTTGCATTTACGAAATCACCAATCTTATACTGCTGTTTGATCACAAGTTCACCATCAGAACTAATATGCCCGGGTTCGACCGGAATGATCACAGACTTATTGCAATCAGTTCTTGCCATATAATAATCATCGGATTTTCTGCTTAAAGATTCAATAAGCACTTTTTTGGTTTTGCCCACAAGTTCCTTATTTATATCAACGGAGATCTTTCTCTGTAATGTGATAATTTCATCGAGTCTCCGTGTCTTTGTCTCCTGGTCAATATCATCAGGGAGATAAAAAGCTTTCGTATTTTCGCGCGGTGAGTAAACAAAAGTATATGCACCGTCATATCTTACCTCGCTAATCACATCAAGAGTCATTTTATGATCGTCTTCAGTTTCTCCCGGAAAGCATGATATAATGTCAGTTGACAAACCGACATCAGGCATAAGTTCGCGTGACTTTCTCATTACTTTTAAATATTGCTCAACTGTGTAAAGCCTGTTCATGGTTTTTAAAACTCTGTCAGATCCAGACTGAACGGGAAGGTGGATATAATTACAAATATTATCATACTTTGCCATCGTCTCAAGTAATTTCATCGAAAGATCGTATGGATGAGAAGTTGTATATCTTATTCTCATTTCAGGTACAGCTAATGCAACTTCCCTTAAAAGATCTGAAAAATCATTATCCTCAAACTTATATGAATTTACATTCTGACCAAGAAGCCAGATATCCTTCACTCCGTCTTCATTCAATCGTCTTGCTTCATTGACTATATTATTCAGACTCCTGCTGCGCTCCCTGCCTCTTGTAAACGGAACCACACAGAAAGTACAGAACTTATCACATCCGCGCATTATGGAGATCCACGCAGTTATTCCCTCTCTTCTGAGAGGTGTAATATCATCATAGGTTTCTACTCTCGAAAGTTTTACCGCTATTCCTTTTTCACCTGTCTCAATAGTTTTATCTATCAGGTGAGGTACTTTTCTGTATTCATCAGGACCGGCAATTACATCGACTATCTTTCTTTTATTCAAAAGATCATCTCTGAGTCTTTCAGCCATACATCCAAGTATCCCTATTACAAGATTGGGATTTCTCATTTTGTATTTCTTAAGATCATCCAGTCTTTTATAAACTTTGTGCTCGGCATTTTCACGGATGCTGCAGGTATTAAGAAGGATCACATCCGTATCATTAATGTCCGTAGTTTCATTATATCCGAATTCATCCATCACGCTGAGTACGATCTCTGTATCGGAATAATTCATCTGACATCCGTAAGTTTCAATATAAACTTTCTTGTCATTACTGATCTTACTTTCTATGACGGAAGGATTTACTGCGGTTTTATCCCGTTCTTCGGTATTGTTTAATATTAATCTGGTGAGATCCAAAAACTAATTGTTTACTTTAAAAATTTTAAGATTGCTGAATGTAAGGAAAAATATCTGTCCCGTGCAGACAGAGGATTTTAATGTAACTCTTGAAAAGACCTCCGTTTCAATTCCCGGGGCATTAACTTCCACGGATCTCGTACTGTTAATCTGATCCCTGTCAGGAAGGTTCACAAGATCTATCTGTTCATCGTTTAGAATATAATAAATATTAATACTCGACAGATCCGCATCAGACATTCCCTCCAGATTAATTTTGATCTTATCAGCATTTGCAAGATCGAGGATTCCCAGACTTCGGGATCTGACCTGAACTGCGGAACAATCACCGCCCACATTCTCAATTACTCCCTGATATTCATAGATAAGAGTTTCCGTCGGAGCCTGTACTGAATTATCGCTGCAGCCACCATACATAAGTACTAAAGCTGCAATAAATATATAATATTTTTTAAGATTCCTTTTTCTCATAAATTTTTCCTTTCAGCAAAAATTCCTCAACTACCTCGGCAATACCTTTGGGATCAATTTTCAGTTCTTCGTGAAGTTCTTCTGGTTTTCCGTGATCAATGAACCTGTCAGGTATTCCGTGAATCAGAATTTCATTTTTAAGATTACTTTCGGAAGCAAATTCAGATATAGCGCTTCCGAAACCACCAATGATGGTATTATCTTCTATTGTAATTATTTTATCAAACTCAGAGAATACTTCAAACAGCAGTTCCCTGTCAAGTGGTTTTACGTATCTTGCATTAATTACTTCAGCATTAATATTCTTTCCGGCGAGTATCTCTGCTGCCTGCATGGAATTATTTACCATATTTCCAATTGCAAGTATTGCGACATCTTTTCCTTCTTTTACTCTTTCGCCTTTTCCAATTTCCATTTTTTCATAATCACCAATTTTAACTCCCAGCGCATTTCCTCTGGGATATCTCATTGCAATTGGTCCTCGTTTATATTGAGTTGCTGTGTAGAGCATATTTCGTAATTCATTTTCATCTTTCGGCGCCATAATCACCATTCCGGGGATCAGCCTCAGATAAGTCAGATCATAAACTCCGTGATGAGTCGGTCCGTCTGCGCCAACAAGTCCGGCTCTGTCAAGAACAAATACAACCGGTAATTTTTGTATAGCCACATCATGTACGATCTGATCAAATGCTCTCTGAAGGAATGTCGAATATATTGCAGCAACCGGTGTGAAACCTTCAGTCGCTAAACCTGCGCAGAATGTAACTGCATGCTGCTCAGCAATACCAACGTCAAAATATCTTTCAGGGATTTCTTTCTGAATAATGTTTAGTCCGGTTCCGTCAGGCATCGCTGCATTTACTGCTATTATTTTTTCATCTTTTTTTGCAAGTTCTGTCAGCGCTTCACCGAATATCTTTGTATAAGCCGGCACAGTTGCTTTTTTATGTTCAATACCGGTTACTTTATTAAAAGGATTTAAGGCGTGAATCTTCTGAGGATGCATCGGCGCATATGAAGGTCCTTTTCCTTTTTCAGTAATTGTATGAACAAGTATTGGTCCGGACATTTTACTTATTTCTTCAAACATTTTTACAAGATTAACGACGTTATGCCCGTTTACCGGTCCGAAATATCTGAATCCCAGAGCTTCGAAAAGCATACCCGGTGTAATAACTCCCTTAAGTCCGCCTTCTACTTTCGCAGCGACTCTTCTTAATCTGTCACTTGTTTTTTTATCAAGTACACCTGTCATTTCCCATACTTTGCTTCTGAACTTATTATAAGTATCATTGGTCATGAATTCATTGAAATAATTCTGTATCGACCATACATTCGGCGCAATGGACATTTTATTATCATTAAGCACTATTATTATATCTTTCTTTAAAAGTCCGATATTATTCATAGCTTCATAAGCCATGCCGCCTGTCATGGATCCGTCACCAATGACGGCAATAACCTTATTGTTTTTTTTGAGAAAATCTCTTGCCGTGGCAATACCAAGCGCCGCAGAGATAGAGGTGGTAGCATGACCTGCTCCGAAAACATCATATTCACTTTCACTTCTTTTCAGAAAACCGCTTATACCGTCTTTCTGTCTTATCTTTTTAAGTTCCTCTTTACGTCCTGTCAGTATTTTATGAATATACCCCTGATGCCCGACATCCCAGATAATTCTGTCATCCGGCGTATTAAAAACATAATGCAAAGCCAGAGTAAGTTCGCATACTCCAAGAGACGCGCCAAGATGCCCGCCTATCTTTGAAATTGTATCTATTAAATATTCTCTTACTTCATCGGCAAGCTGCCGCAGATCCATAAGATTTAATTTTTTCAGGTCAGTGGGGTAATTAATGTTCTTAAGGAAAGTGGAATTACTGATATTGTATTCGCTCATTAAAAAATTATGTTTTTGGTTTTATTGCATATAAATTATAGACTTTGAATATAATGGTTTTAATTTTCTTGTTCAGTGCTAATTTTTTCTATCTTTAATTCCGCTTCATTTAGCTTGGTTCTGCAGATCTTCAGAAGTTTAAGTCCTTCCTGATAATTTTTGATCATTTCCTCAATGGAAAAGTCATCTGTATCGTTCTCAAGCTGGTTGAGTATTTCTTCAAGCCGCTTAAATGACTTTTCAAATGATACGTTTTCATCGAATAATGTTTCTTCTTTTTTCTTTTTCATGAATTATGTATTTATTATATATAATTAAACAAATCCGGAGTTTATTACAAATTTAATTTATTGCTTTTTTACTTTAATATTTTATCTGAAAGCAAATATGTTTTGGACTTTTGCGAACTATTTCTCATTTTGCATATTCTTTTGTCTTTCCGGATATTCAGCAATAATTTTAACAAAGAATGAAAAAAAATCTTTACATGCCAGGTTCCGCTGATAATTTTTGAAAAAACATAAAAACATTTCTATTTTATTACGGTATCAGATGCCCGAAATTATAAAATCAACAGGATGAAAAGTTTCACATTATCTTTACAATTGAATAAAATATAACTTTTATTATTTTGCCACTGCTTCGGCTTCACCGTCATAAAATCTGATCTTTACAGCCGCATTCTTTGTTAACATTGACTTCCTTGTTATTATCTTATCTTTTTCCGGT
>CALMST010000338.1 GCA_937872315.1 uncultured Ignavibacteria bacterium
TCACATCATACCCGCTTCTTGCCCATTTGAGATTTACTTTCCCGCCCTGATCATTGGGGACATCTCTGACATAAGTGAATATTGGTTTAACACTTATTGCGGAGCCGGTGAAAATGTATGCTCTTCCGGCATTGGTTCCGGCCACATCGTTTCCGGGACCTCCCACTATCACGTCACTGTATCCGTCACCATTCACATCGCCTGCTCCGGAAAGTGAATATCCAAAAGTATCACCAATAGTGTCTCCTTTCATTGTCACATCAACAACATTATTCATTGAAGCACCACCGTAATAAATATACGACTTCCCTGCGGCGTTACCGGTCTCATCATTATTTTGCGCTGCGACAATCACGTCACTGTATCCGTCACCATTTATATCTCCTGCTGAAGAAACACATTCTCCAAAATAATCATATATATTGCTTCCGCTTAGAGTCACATTTGCAGAACTGTTCATATTGATTCCGCCATAAAAAACATAAGCACGTCCGGTAAATGAAGAATAACCGTAAGCTCCCACGATCACATCACTGAACCCGTCTCCGTTTACATCACCTGCTGATGATACAGACACTCCGAAATAATAGCTTGCAGAAGAACCGGTAAGAGTAAGAATGGGAAATTCATACATAGGATCTCCCCCTAAATAAATATAAGCTCTTCCTGCATTTGAACCGCCTTCATCATTATTGTCTGCTCCGATTATTACATCGTCATATCCGTCACCGTTAACATCTCCGGCTGATGAAACGGATGTACCAAAGTTGTCACCTGCGGCTTCTCCGGTCATAGTTAAATCAACAGTATTGTTCATTGACAGACCTCCGAAATAAACATAAGCGCTTCCGGCATTTACTCCTGCTGTACCGTTGTTTTTTGCTCCGACTATTACATCACTGTATCCGTCACCGTTCACATCACCTGCGCCTGATACTGATTCTCCAAACCGGTCACCGGCTGCTGCTCCTGTAAGTATCACATCAACTCCATTATTCATTACAGCTCCGCCATAATATATGTATGCCCTTCCCTGACCTGAATTATATCCGGGCCGACCGACTATTACATCAGCATAACCGTCGCCGTTTACATCTCCGGCTGATGAAACAGAGAAACCATTTTCAGAATCAGTTGATCCCGATATAACAACATCGGCTGTATTATCCATAAGTGTTCCTCCGTAGTAAACATAAACTCTGCCTGTATATGCGCTATATGGGTATGCACCTACAATTACATCATTGTAACCGTCTCCGTTTACATCTCCGGCTGATGATACTGATCTTCCAAATGCGCTGTATTCCAATTCCGCCGACAAAATATTATCAGGAACCATATCATTTTTCATGTAATAATCAAACATGTATGCTCTGCCTGTGGAAGAGTTGTATCCTTCCGCACCGACAATAATATCCGAATATCCGTCTCCGTTTACATCTCCGGCTGATGATACTGAAATTCCGAAATTATCCGAAGCATAAGTTCCCGTCATTATAGCATCCGCATTATACTTCATTGTAATGCCTCCGAAATATACATATGCCCTGCCGGTATTGGAGCTATAAGCATAAGCTCCTATTACCACATCCGAATATCCGTCACCGTTCACATCACCTGCTGAGGATACTGAATAAGCGAAAAAATTATTTGTTTGTTCACCTGTTACCTGATGAAAAGCAGTTAAACTCATTACCGGAGCGCCGAGATAAATGTAAGCGCTTCCCAGACCTAAAAGATATCCGTAAGCGCCTGCTATTACATCGCTGAAACCGTCACCATTTACATCACCTGCTGAAGAAGCCGAATAACCAAAGTAGTTATTTACGGTTTCACCTGTTAAGACAACATCAGATGTGTTATTCATTGCAGCTCCGCCATGATAAATATAAACCCTTCCTGTGTTTGATGAATATCCGTAAGCGCCTACGATCACGTCGCCAAACCCGTCACCATTTACATCACCGGCTGATGATACCGAACAACCGAAAAAATTATTGATTGCTTCTCCTGTCAGAGTTACATCCTGAGTATTATTCATAAGTGAGCCTCCGTAATAAATGTAAGCTCTTCCGGTATTTGTTGAGTAAGCCTGAGTACCAACTATCACATCAGAAAATCCGTCTCCATTCACATCACCGGCTGAAGAAACCGAATTTCCGAAAGAAGTTGACACAGTTCCAAGCAATGTCACATCTGCTATATTGTTCATAACGGTTCCTCCGAAATAAATATATACCCTGCCTGTATTTGAGCTGTAACCGTATGCGCCTACGATCACATCAGAATATCCGTCTCCGTTTACATCTCCTGCGGATGATACTGAATATCCAAAATAGTTTGAAGTTGATGCGCCGGTCATAACTACATCAGCAGTCGTATTCATATTCTGACCTCCGTAATATATATATGCCCTTCCGGTGTTTGCAGAGTATCCGTAAGCCCCGATAATTATGTCATCATATCCGTCACCATTGACATCTCCTGCCGAACTCACAGAGTAGCCATGCCTGTAACCCGTACCAAGTCCGTTGAATATTTTACTCTGAAAAGCATCACCTTCAGGATCTTCATCAGGGATGATACGTTGACCTTTTTCATCTGTGAGACTGCTGAGCCAGTCTTTTGTAACACCGGATGGAAGCGAATCGGTTTGAGTGTGTTGAGTGTATGGAGTGTTTTCCTTTTCTTTATTGATATCCGTTTCTGATTTCCAGTTTGAAAAAACCGGTTCACAAAATTGTGATAACATTAATATCATTAGTAATATGAAAGTTAACCTGAAATTTGTTTTCATTAAATTTTTAGCTTAATTAATAAAAATGTTTATCTGCCCTTTACTATTTAAATACAACTTTTTCATTTGAAATTTATAGTCTGTAATTTGAAATTATATCTACGGACGTACCTTCCCTGCAAAGGCAGCCGAGTTATTATATCCAAGAAGAATATCTTCGAGACCTACCAGTCCGTTACCTGTCAGATCGGTAGGATCATAAGTTGATGCAAAAAAAGCATTTGATATATTATAGATCTGTGAAATATCAGAAAGATTAACATTACCGTCCTGATTCACATCACCGCTGTAAAAACAGTACTCTCCGCTTTTTAAAATGAGATTATCTCCGTAGGCTTTCGTTTTCGAAGTCGTGAAATCATAAGATAACGGCACATTGGTTGTGAACTGCATTGCGGTTTTGCTCCATGTCTCAATGGAGTTTCTGTGTTTGACAACCAGATAATAATATATTCCCGGATTGATATTCAGAAAACTTACTAAAGCATATCCTGCCGAATTTAAAACTACTTTAACAGAATCAGCAATATTATAAGGAGCAAGCGGAGCCCTCAATAAAACTGTCACAGTATCCGGCACCATTGTACTGCCGTTCCAGAAGCCTTCGATCTTACCTCTCAGTTCAAGTGACTCTATACCGTTGCCCGGGAACCTGTTCTTTGTTGTGTCAACTAAACAGTAATTCATAGTATCTCTTAATGTCGCGCTTCCTCCGATACTTGCGATCACTTTAAAATTAGAAGTTCTGAAAAGTTGTGACGATATTGAAATATTGAGTATTGAATCCTGTGTAAGTGTAACTCCGGCAGGAGCACCCAGAAGATCATACTGCATATTTGACCTTACGGGTCTGACCCTGAGTGTATCACGCTGAACAAATATAGATTTCCTGAAACACTTACCCGCGACCGGATACATTCTCGGCCGGTTGCTTGTAAGAAGCTGCACATTAAAAAAGCATCTGCCTTTTTCTACATTGTCATATAAAACTCTTACATACCAGTCTCCTGTGACAGCAATTCCGGGATTGAAGTTAGGAGTCCACCAGTACCAGCCGTACTGTGTCTGGTCACTCAGATAGAAATATGTTTCAGTAAACAAAGTGCCGTCAGATTTTCTGAGCTGAAATCTTATCTGTTTTCCTGTATAGCTTCCCTGCAGCTGGAGCCAGAATCCTATTTTGCTTTCATATCCGGATACTGTATTTGGCTGAAGGATCCTTTCTTTAAAATATACTCCGGTGCTGTCGAAATTCCCTCCGACGAGACTCTGAGTATATACACCGAAATCAATCATTTTAAAATCCCTGAAACCCACATAGGCTTCCTGATCCATCCATAAAGAAGCGCTGTGATTGTATGTGCCCTGCCACGGATCCCTTTTTACCCATGTGTTGCCCGAATAGTATCCGGGTTCGAAGTGAAGGTGAGCGTCAGTTGAGTTTCCCGAACTGCCGACATAGCCTATGGTCTGACCCTGAAGCACATATTCCCCGAGTTTTACCGAAATGGAATTCTTCATCAGGTGATAATAGAAAGCGTATGTACCATCGCTGTGACGGATCTGCACAAGATTGGCGGGCGAGCCCGTACCCCAGCCGGTGTTTCTGTCAAAATTTCCTACCGAAATTTTTACCACTGTACCCGAAGCTGCGGCGATCACTCTTGAGAATCTGTCCATATGCCTGAAATCATGAAGACAGATGTCCGTGCCGTTATGACCGTTGTAAGACCATGTACCGTCATTGTAATCCTTTATCGAGCTGCCGGAAAGATCATCAACATAATTTACTATATTGACACCTGTATCGATCGGCTCCTCCAGAGGCCAGATATATGAAATTGCCGATAGATTGAGAGGAGTCGTCAGATTCTGATGTATGGCAGGATCAAAAGATACATCCAGACCGCAATTGTCTGCCGGTTCTGAAACTTTATCAGAATAAAAGTAAAGATCATCTGATATTTTTTTTACCTGACTGTTTGCAGTATTTACCGCAATCAACAGAAAAAATACTAAGATTGTTTTCATTATAGTTTTATATATGTTTAATAATTTTTTTAATAATTTTAATAAACTGGCATTTCACATTTTCATCATTTCACGATCCGTTTATCAATTCAGGGCGCTTTTTTTAAAATGCCCGAACTCGGTTCTGTCCTTCCATTTTTATCCACAGATATGATCCGGAATAAATAATCTTTATTTGATATCAGGTTCCTGACTGTATAGTGCGGATCAGAAATGATGTCAAGTATTCTCCACTTCTGATCCCGGGTCTGGATTGTGCGGGAAAACTCTATCACATAAGAAACCGCGCTCTCAACTGAATCCCACTGAAGATTTATTTCACCCCTTGAATTTCCTTTTGCTGCGGATAAATTATCCGGTTTGAGTTTCATTTTTTTCATGTACAAAATTAAAGCCGGGAAAATTTTGAATCAAAGAATGTTTTTTTGATTTGTTATTGGAAATCAGTATTGAACTCTTCCATTATAGTTGTTTTTTAAAGAATTTTAAGCAATTTTATGATAAATTTGTAACCGGAAAATATATTTTTTTTATGTTTAAATCTAATTTAATCGGTGTCTTAAAGACTTTCAGCAAGCAAGAGTTAAAAGAATTTTATCTCTTTATACAGTCACCGGTTTATAATACCAATCAAAGTATTATAAAACTTTATGATCAGCTGAAATTAATTTATCCGGAATTTGATGAAATGCAATCTTCAAAGAAATTGTTATTCAAAAAAGCTTTCGGAAATATTGAATATGATGACAGCTTTATGAGAATGAATGTTTTCAGGCTGACAGAACTTGTGAAGGAATTCCTGATCTATATTCATCTCCGTAAAAACAATGTTTTTAAAACCACCATTCTTCTTGAAGAACTTAATTACAGAGAACTTGATACTCTTTTAAAAAAGACTCTCACGGAACAGGATAAAAAAATTGAAAAAGAAAAAGCGAAAGATTCGGATACATACTTTGCAAAATATAAACTTGAATATTATAAAAACGACATTAAATCCAGAGACACAAAGATGATCACATATAAGGATAAGCTTGATAAGGATCTTATTCTTGAGCAGAAGTATATGAATATAAACTTCTTTATTAACTCCCTGAAATTTTTTCAGTATTTTCTTAACCAGAAAAATTTTGTCGTCAATACGAACGGATATCCCGATTTTACCGGTGAGATATTGAAATTCCTTGGTCAAAACCCTGAATATCTGAATGAGCCGGAGTTAAAATTATATTATGATCTTGTACAGTTATTGCTGACAAAGGATGAAAAATATTTCAATGTGTTAAAAAAGAAGTTATTTGAAAATAGTGATGATCTGAAAATTAATTCGAAACACAACCTGGTTTCTGTTATAAGGAATTATGCCCAGTTGAAGATTCATGAAGGAAAAAGTGAATTTAAAGATACCTCTTTTGAAATACTGAAGTTTTCTCTGGATAAGGATATAATTACCTATACCCCGCAGGGTAATTATATGACCGAAACAAGATTCATGGCTGTTGTCTGGTCAGGCCTGATTGTAAAAAAATACGATTTTACCGAGAAGTTCATAAAAAAATATATTGAGAAAATTGAACCTGATAAGAGACAATATGTATTCGCTTATAATTATGCAAAACTCGAATTTGAAAGAGGTAATTTTTCTGATGCCCTTAAAAGACTGGAAGAAAGCGGAAAGATTACAAATGTAATGTATAAAGCGGCAACCAAGCAACTTTATCTGATGATCTATTTCGAAATGAATTTGTATGTGCAGGCTTTTGATCTGCTGGATTCATACAGGCATTTTGTAAAAACAGACAAGCTTCTTCCCGAAATGTACAGATCACAGTGTAATACTTTTATTAATTTTTTTAACAGGCTTCTAAAAATTGCAGAAAGTAACGGAAATGATTCTTTTGAATTAAAAAAATTGATTAAAGAACTTGGATCAACTTCGCAATTATGGCTGCTGAAAAAAGCAAAAGAGATCACTCTGACTCCCGGTTGAAATGATCTTCCGGTGTCTCACATTAAGAATTTTCCATCCCCAAAAAACCGGAATTTTATTCTTCTACCCGGAATGAAATCTTGCAATTGCATCCGAAAGTTGTCACGTTTCCGTCCTTTACATGAGCTTTGATATTCTCAATATATACCGAATCTATGTTGTGTATTGTCTTGGATGCTTCTTTGACGGCATTGCGGATAGCGTCATCCAGACTTTTTTCAGATGACGCAATAACTTCAATTATTTTTACGATTGCCATAATAAATTAATTTTTTGGTTAGTATAAAATTATTGATTTAATATTGTAAAACATGAACTTCACGTATGAAAGAACTTCCATTAAACAAATTACAAAAAATGTAATTTACAAACACTTCGAATTAAAGGACAATTTTTAACAAGTGAGATTTAGTACTCTCATTCTTATTGAAAATACGGTACCCTCTACTCTTTCTTTTTCCCTCTCCCTGACCATCTGATCCCGATATTCTCTTTTAACCTTAGTCTGTCAGCCAGCTGCGCGGCGCCGTGCTGCAGATGTCTGATATTGACAAGCTGATGCTCGAGCTTGGATATCGGGTACCATGAAAACCCGCTTTCCGGATCACTAAGATCCATAATATCAACGAACTCGTCGACTATTCCCTTGCAGTAGCCCCAGTATTCCAGAACTTCTTCCCTGGTATACGGATCAGGTATTAACGGTAATTTGCTTTCAGGATCGGGATCTCCTCCCATTCCGTCAGGATTCTGATTATTCTCCTGATGCTTGATCCATGGTATAAAATCCTCGTTGCTTTTGCATAAATACAGGTGTGTAAAAAAAAGAGTATGATAAGAGAGTTGCCAGAATCTGTTTTTAAATTCGTGATTGTCCCACAGTTCATCGGGGCATTTCTCTATTGCCTCTCCAAGCATATTAAATGCAGCGTGATACTGACTCTTCAAAGCATGTTTGAAATCATCAGTGCTTATTTGATTGGATTCCATTTCAAAAATTATTAGAAGTTAACAGTTATTTTGCTTTGAAAAATTTATAAAAAAATTATTTTTATTAAAGGCATTAATATTTTAAATTCACCGGTGAGGAATGTATTGATCAGATAAAACTATAAATCATAAAGCCATACTAAAATTACTTAGTATGGCTTTTAAATTAATTTCTTTGTAACCTGTTAATCTGTCAACAGATCATATATTAAGATCCGACCAGCTTTTCAGATTTATGCACACCGTTGCCGTTGCCATTCTTGCTAACCTCAAAACCCGGTAATGTAAGCTTAGGTCTGTCTTTAAAATCAGGCATCTGTACAGGCTTCTTTTTCAGCTGTTCAAGAGCAACCTCAATTGCTTTGTCAAGCTGCGGATCCCTGCCTTTAGCATAATCTTCAGGCGTTACCTCCACCACTATATCAGGATCGGTTCCGTAATTTTCAACTTTCCAGCCGACGTCTTTCATGTATGTTGCAAATTCCGGCTGTGTGGTCATCGAACCGTCGGCAAGACTGTGTCGCGGATGAATTCCAATAACTCCGCCCCAGGTTCTTTTACCTACAAGCTTTCCGAGTTTCATCTGTTTGAACTGATGACTGAAAATATCTCCGTCAGATCCTGCCCATTCATCAGTCACGGCTACAATTGGACCGGCAACACTGTGACTTGGATATGTATCAATGCTTCCGTGACGCGATACGCCGTAGCCGTAATGCTTTCTTGAAAGTTTCTCTAATAATAACTGCGAAACATGTCCGCCTCCGTTATCCCTGATATCAACTATCAGACCGTTTCTTGAAGATTCGCTAATATAGTATCTGTGAAATTCCGAAAATCCGTTTGGTCCCATATCCGGAATGTGAACATATCCTAATTTACCCTTGGATTTCTTATGAACATATTCCCTCCTGCTTTCCACCCATTCTCTGTAGCGGGCATCAGTGTCTGAGACAATCGTTTTTACATTATAGGATTTTTCTTCCCCGGTTTCAGAGCACCGTACTGTTATACTTACAACATTATTAGCCTGATTAACAAGAAGTGAATTCGGAGTAACTTCTTTAGTAAGCAATTCTCCGTTGATAGCAATCAGATAATCACCTTCTATCACTCTCTCTAATCCAAGACTCCGTAGAGGTGAATTGTTTTTCCATGAATCTCCATTAATAATATGATCGATCCTGTATGATTTTGCTTCTTCATCATAAACAAAATCAGCGCCGAGCGAGCCGAGTGTATAATTTGGCGAAGGTTTATAATCCCCGCCCATTTCGTAAGCATGAGACGTTCCAAGTTCACCCTGCATTTCCCATATCACATCTGAGAATTCCGAACGAGTTGCTATTTTATCCAGAAGAGGAAGATATCTCTTATAGACTGCATTCCAGTCAATTCCCGACATATCCTCTGTCCAGTAATTTTCTTTCTGAAGTCTCCAGGCTTCCGAATACATCTGCTTCCATTCGCTCATGGGATCGAGATTAACTTTCACCCTGTTCAGATCCAGCCAGTCACTTTTGCAGCCCGGATGCATTCCCATTTCTTTCAAATGCTGATGACCTGAATGCTCTTCAAAAAGATCTGATGAAAGATACAGTTTTTTACCAGTCCTGTATATCAGGGTCCTTCCGTTCATCCCGACTTTAAAGTTAGAGACTTTCTTGGTAATTCCTTCGGTCTTTTGTGTATTAAAATCAAATCTTTCGAGAGATTCATCCGAAGGATGCGCATCCCAGTACCAGTGATGAAGCGAACCTTTCCCGGCTTCCCTGCTGTAAACAAGCCCGTCTTTTACCGCGGCGATCTGAAAATAATTCTTTTCAGGGATTGGAAAAGCTATTATTCTTTCCTGTATTCCGTCTGTATCTACCTCAACCTTTACGGATTTTTCTTTTTCGTTTTTCTTTTTTCCTTTACCTTTTTCATCTTTGTTATCCTTTCCATCTTCTTTATCTGCGCTTTTGAAAATTCTGCTGTATTCCGGAGTAAACGGAGAAGGTGTGCCTTTTTTCAGCGAGACAAGATAAGGCCTTACACCAAGCGGAAAACTCAGCTGAAAATAACTTGTATCATAAACAGGATTAAAATCACGGGCTGAAAGAAAATAAATATATCTTCCTTCAGGATCAAATACAGGCTGAGTATCACGGAATCCGGAAGGCGTGATCCGGACAGATTCCTTTGATTCAATGTTATATAAAAAAATTGATGAAAGAAATTCTTCGTCAGACATACTGTATGTAAGCCATTTGCCGTCAGGTGAGAATGAAATATCTTCTATTCTTTCAAATTTACTGTGCGCTACTTTATCACAATTGTCATTTTTCAGATCGATCAGATAAAGATCATGTCTGTTATTGGATACGGCAATTTTGTTTTCCTTTGGCGATACCTTTAATCTTGAAACTATTCCTATGTCAAGATCTTTCAGTCTGCGTACGGACGATTTGCCGTTTTTAGTTGTATGAACTTCAATAGCTTCACTTCCTCCGTCATCAGAAACCGTGACAATGGTTTCTTTATCACAAAGCCATTGTGTCTGCCTGTATCTGACTCCGTGAGTTTTCCCGATCTGAAGCACCGGGCCTTCCCAGTTTGAGAATTTATATGACTTACCTCTTGAAGTAACTATAACTGAATTACCGTCAGGATTAATATTGTAATCCTCTAGAAACTTATCTGTATCCACAAATTTTCTCTGTCTCTGGATCTGTGGACTGTGATATTCAATATTTATTTTCTTTTCTTCAGTGGTTTCAGGATCATATATGAATATTTCTGCTCCGGCGTGATAAACAATTTTCTTACCGTCCGTTGCGGCATTCCTTACATAATATTCTTTGTTGTGCGAATGACTCTTTATATTTTTTCCGTCCGGTGTACATGAGTATAATTTTCCGATTCCTTCGTGGTCAGATATGAAATAGATCCTGTCTCCTATCCACATTGGACTTGCAAAATTACCTTTGACCTTTTCCAGAAACTTTTCAAATTTGCCTTTTCCTTTTCTGTCGATCCAGAATACACCTGCCGTACCGCCTTTGTATCTTTTCCATCTTGCAGGATCAAGAGTATTTCTACCCAAAAGGATCTGTCCTTTAGGTCCGAATGAAATGTTGTTTGCAATACCCAGATTCATTTTTTCCGGTAAGCCGCCTTCTATCGGGATCTTATAAAGCTCACTTCTGCCTACAAACGGCTGTGATGCATCGGATGTGAAAATTACATTCCCGCTGTCCGGTGTCCAGCCTACGACTTTTGTATTTTTTCCAATATATGTCAGACGTTTGTTTGCGCCTCCTTCTGAAGGTATGATATATACATCTTTCTCACCTTCTTCTTTTCCGGAAAAAGCAATATACTTTCCGTCCGGAGAATAATAAGGACTGGATACTTCGCCCATGTTTGATGTGAGCCTTCGCGCAATTCCGCCTTCTGACGGCACTTCCCATATATCATCTTCGCTGACAAATGCGACCTTGTGATCATAAATGGTTGGGAATCTTTTGTAACCTGAGTTTTGCATAATAAATAATTTTTTAAAAATTCTTAAAATTCAATTTAGGGAATTTCATAAATTAGGTTGGGGACCAAGAGGTATAATTTAACAGAAATAGATTTTATATTCCACATTTTTATTAATGAAAGTTTATTCCATTTTGCAATTCTGTCCGGATATAGCTTAATAATGTTCCCTGTTTTTTAAAAGTTTTAAACAATGTTGCCTATTGCTTAATAATATTGATAATGTATTTAACTTTTTCATTATTCTGATTTTTTTAAATTTAGTTTCAATATTATATGATAATCACAGATGATCACATCAAAATCAGCTAGGAGTTTATTCACTCCATACATGAAACTTCATCCCGAAAGGATCAGCAAGCATAATGCTTTTCCCGCTGTATTCCTGCGTGACTTTACAGCCGGCTTTTTCGAGTTCTTCACGGGCAGATTTTACATCTTCTGTCTTAAATTCAAAAAATGTCAATCCTGTATCAGCTGCTTCCATATAGAAGTTCATCCCGCCTTTTTTGAAATGTGTTTCCGTATCGGAAGTTGAGATGACCTCCATACCGAGTGTCTTCTCATAAAATTCCTTAGCGTTCTTATAGTCCTTTACCTGGAAGGCAATGTGAGGACTGAATTCGTATTTCATGGTTTATTGGATTTGATTTATATAACTAAATGATCTTTGATGAATTAAATATATATTATTTCTTAACACTTCAATTAAGGATTCATTTTTTCAAACGTTGAACGTATTACTTCAGGATCAGCTTTGTGCATTATTTCACTGAAACCAAAAGTCAGTTCTGATTTGCCGTCTTTCATCTGCCGGAATACTGCTTCCACAAAATCACTTACCGGGGGCTGCCCGTCATGTATACCTTTTCCGCCAAGATCTGTATTTAAAGCAGGAGGTATCATTTCAATAATTTCAATGTTCCTTGATTTCAATATGTGTCTCAGCGAAAGTGTGAATGATCTTAGAAATGCCTTGGTGGCGCAATAAACCGGTACTTTTGAGAGCTGGACAAAGGCTAGACCTGATGTAACGTTAATAATAGTATCCAAAGATCTTAAATTCAAAAATAAAGTTATCAGATGAATCGGAGCTAGGATATTTGTATTTATCTCAATAACTGACTTAGCATAAAAATCATTTTCGGAAACATTCATCCAGTTCTGTATGCCAGCATTATTTACTAACACATTCAGATCGGGATGATTTTCCGAAATCCATTTGTAAAGTTCTGTCCGGTCTTCCTCATTTGTTAAATCACATACCCTGGAGATAACCGACGGGAATCTTTCCGCAACTTCATTTAAAACTTCTTTCCTTCTGCCGCAAATAATAACGGTATTGTTCTCATTAATAAATCTCTCTGTAAGTCCCAGGCCAATACCGCTTGCCCCTCCTGTAATTAAAATTTTATTGTTTGAAAGTTTCATGATTTTTGTATTTTGGTTTTAGTTTTTTTTATTTTTTGTGGAATGAGTTTTTCATTTTTAAATTTATCACCCCATTCTCTCAGACTTTCAATGACAGGAACTATGGTTTTACCTTTACTGGTGATCCTGTATTCTACTTTCGGCGGTACAACGGGATAAACTTTCCTGTCAATGAGCCCGGCTTTTTCGAGTTCTTTCAATTGTTCGGTAAGCATCTTGTGAGTAATTATACCAAGATCTTTCCGGAGTTCACCGTACCTCCACACCTTCCTGTTCAGTCTCCATAATATCGGCATTTTCCATTTGCCTCCGATCACGTCGAGAGCCAGCTCCACAGGATTATTGTACTTTTTTCCGTTATGTTCGAATCCCGGCATGATTAATAAAAAATTAATTTTTAAAAAAAATATTACCGTAAAACCCGTTTATCCCAAATCTTACCGCGAAGTGTGTATGTTACTTTCAAGTGCATACTTGTTCAAATTTAACATATAATATATTTTTGTAATAGTTAAAATTTAAAATAAAAAAGATCATGAGTTTAAAAAACATAAATTCTGTCGATCCGGGCAGACCAAAACGAGTTGAGATAGTCATTTCAAATCCGGTTGTTTCGGATATTACAGGTTGGCGTGCCGGATTGCGTAACTGACACCGCCAGACTTGTAATCGAAGCGCTTGGAAAGTAATTCATTGCTTAAATATTTTTTATAACATAATTAAACAATCAATTAAAAATGAAAATAGCAATTATCGGTGCCGGAAATGTCGGCATGGCTCTGGCCGGAGGATGGACAAAAGCCGGGCACTCAATTATACTTGGTGTAAAAGATCCTCTAAGTGAAAAAACAGGATCTCTTTTAAAAGAAAACATAACGGCAAAGTCCGTTTCCGAAGCCTCTGCGGAATCTGAAGTTATACTGATCTCTTTACCGGTCAGTTCAGCAGTAAGCGTACTTGAAGAAATCGGTAACGTAAAAGACAAGACCATCATTGACGCAACAAATTCAGTTTTCGGAAAACCTGAACCTTACAATAACTGCTTTGAAGCCATAAAGGATATTACAAAATGTGAAAATGCAGTTAAGTGCTTTAACTCAACCGGATTCGAGAACATGTCAGATCCTGTTTACGGTAACATTGGAATTGATATGTTTGCCACAGGTTCAAGTGAGATTGCTAAAAAAATTGCAGTAAGACTATCCGGGGATCTTGGATTTGAAAACTGCCATGATTTTGGCGGAGATGATAAAGTTGAACTTCTCGAGCAGTTTGCAATGTGCTGGATAAATCTGGCCATCATACAGAAACACGGAAGGGATATTGCTTTCAAAGTTATAAAAAGATAATTAAAAATTTCTAACCACCCGGCAGCGAGCGGATCAGGACGGAGAGATGCATAAAAATTCAGGCATTGAAATGTAAATAGAGATACAGTTTTTGAATGATTATTTTTGTATGAATTTAACTTTAATCAAAACACATACAAATCATGGATTATACATTCAACAAAACTCTCAAAGGAATTTCCTACGAAGATGCGCTGCTAAAAGTAACTGACGAATTAAAAAAAGAAGGATTCGGAATTATCACTGAAGTAGATGTGAAGGAAACATTCAAAAAGAAACTCGATCTGGATTTCAGAAAATATAAAATTCTCGGAGCCTGTAATCCTGGTTTTGCTCATAAGGCAATAGAATCAGAAAGCAGAATAGGTGTGTTTCTTCCGTGTAATGTGATAGTTCAGGAGATTGATAACGGCGAAATAGAAGTCTCAGCCGTTGATCCGGAAGCATCGATGTCATCTGTCAATAATGCAGGTCTCAAAGACATAGCATCAGAGGTAAAAAATAAACTTAAAAAAGTGATCGGGTCACTCTGACCATTTGTCTGCAGGACGCTGAAGCTCCGGGGATTTCAATATTAAATCCGCTTCAAAGGTACAAATTACGGGTTATGTATTTCTTGAAGGAACTGGATCCGGGATACCGGACCTCACTTATATAGATACAATTTTTTCTTATAGATTTCTCTGAGTCTTGTTGACTTCGAGGCGGAGAACAGCCGCAGGTCAGTGCCGGCGGAACATGCATTCATCGAATCCCGCATATATCCTGAATCCGATCTTCTCGTAGCATTTGATTGCGGCGGTGTTATTTTCATGTACATTCAAACCTATCAGATCAGTTGTGTTAAACAGATCTCTGCATAACTCTGCAGTTAATTTAGTACAAATAGATTTCCCGCGGTAAGCCGGATCGGTCGCAATATTTCCCAGGGCAGCAATTCTGTAATTTACAGAATAAACATGAATGCCTGCTATTGCCGCCGGTTTACTTTTATCAAAAAATCCAAAATATTTTCCCGTTTCAAGCATCCGCTTATCAAACCAGTTGTCAGGATAGCTCTGTGTGTAAAATTCCAATATGTCATCCAGTTCAGAAACTTTCAGCCTTCTGATTTTACTGTCCCTTTCGATCTTTTCCAGCTTATCTTTATTCTTTTCCGGAAAACACATCTTCAGATACCTGCCGCCGGGTTCATATTCGTGATCTACCATGAACACATCTTTAAGACCGGGCGATAAGTGCGCATAAAATTCTTCCGGAAGATCAGTTTTTATATTCTCAATCAGATATTTCATTTGTTTGGATTCAATTTCATTTCCATAAAATGCCAGCAGCACAGGAAGTTCAGAACCTTTATACAAAAGAGCAACCTGTTTAAGTTCGCCGTCTTCGGATTCAAACAACCCGAACCATTCCGTGTATTCAAAAAAGAAATCATCAAGATCACCGAGCAGATAAATATTCAGAGGTGTGTTTTTTCTGAAATGTGTCTCGAGAACATCTTTATCTCTGATCTTTTTTATTATCAAACTGTATTTTTATTTAAGTTTTTTCGGCTCAGTGTATCAAAGACTCCATGACTTTATCTCTGCTACCCAAAGATTTTAAAATCGGTGAAACTTTGTTATAATAAACTCAGATAAGCTGCGGACAGAAGATCCGGAGATTCATTTTGTCTTAAAATAAATTTCTTACTTAATGTATTATAATTAAGCCGGCTTTGAGTTCCGGAACAGAATCGTTTATTCCTGCCTAAAAATTCTTATCAAAAATAACTAACTTTGCATCTATTTAAAATTTTAAAAACCCGGATAACAATGAAAAAAGAGTACATAAAAAAATACTGCGAACTGCTCATTAAGGTAGGAGTTAATCTTTACAAAGGTCAGAGTCTAATGATCGGCAGCAGTGTACAGAATTCAGACTTTGCGCTGGAGTTAGCAGACACTGCTTATAAAGCCGGAGCAAAACACGTTGAGATACTTTATATCAGCAATAAACTTAAAAAAAGTAAAATTGATAATACGGTCAATTTGGTTGATTTGGAATACATGCCCGCATTTTATATAAACCGTATTCATGAAGCAATAGCGGGTGACTGGGCATTTATAAGAATTGATAATCTTGAAGAGATTGATGAACTGAAAAGCGCTGATACTGAAAAACTCGGAATTATAATAAAAAAAGAACAGGAGATAAATACCCCCATGTCAAATGCCGTTTCTACGGGAAAGATCTGCTGGTGTATCGTTGCAGCTCCCGGACCTAACTGGGCGGCAAAAGTATTTAATGCGGAACCATCCGAAGAGCTTACAGATAAATTGTCTGAAAGTCTTGTAAAAGTTTTAAGACTTGATAAAGATGATCCGGTCGAAGAATGGAGACTTCTGGGGAAAAAATTAAAAGAAAGAAGCGACAAACTTGATGCTTTGAAAATTGATAAGTTAATTTATAAAGGACCCGGGACGGATCTGGAGATCGGATTAAATAAAACCAGTATATGGAAAGCAGGATTCACAAAAGCTCAGAACGGAAGGGCTTTCATTGCCAATATTCCAACTGAAGAAGTTTTTACCACACCTGATTATAAAAGAACAAACGGAAAAGTAAGGGTTACAAAACCTGTGAAAGTTCTTGAAAATTTACTTACAGGAATCTGGTTCGAATTTAAAGACGGAATGATAACAGATTTCGGAGCTGATTCCAAACGAGAACTTCTCGAAAAATTCTTTGCAACAGATGAAGGCGCAAAATATCTCGGCGAGGCTGCACTTGTTGATAAGCATTCAGAAGTTCATAAAAGCGGACTGATTTTTAACAGCATACTCTATGATGAAAACGCCGCCTGCCATATTGCACTTGGCAGAGGAATTTCAACCTGCCTGACAAATAAAGATGAACTTATATCTCCGGATGAAATGATGAAAAACGGATGTAATTATTCTATTGTGCATACTGACTTTATGATAGGTTCCGATGAGATCAATGTAACGGCTGTTACACAGGAAGGTAAAGAGATCGGGATTATAAAGATGGGTGAATTTGTGATTTAATTTTAGAAAGCAGTATCTGTGGATTTTTTATAAATACAGCCAGCCACTTATTACCGAATTACAGCTTTCACAGTTTTTACCAATAAGATTGCCTTGTGGCAATTGCTTTCCGCAATTGTTGCAGGCAATTTTTTTTGAATTAACTATTCCCAGTATTAAACCTGTGAGGATAAATATAATTAAATAGATTACGGGAACTGCCAATAACAAATAAATTAAAAGTTCATTCAGTAGTTCAATATCTGTAGAATAAATATTGAAATACAAAACAGCAACAGGAAGGATCATGACCGACAACAGTAATGATGAAACTATATTGAATATAAAATTCCTCTTTCCGGGCGTTACAGACTTGTTGTATCTGCTGAATAAATTTTCGGTAAAGTGTTTTACATAATAAACCCACAGAAAATTTACTGAAAATGCCAGTATAGTTGTCAGGATCATATAAGGTATTTTATCCAGTAATATTTCTTTAAATCCGGAAGTGACAAAAATATTCAGCACTGAAAAATACGGAAGTATCAGACACCCCGCTGCCATGCCCGATGTCAGAATTAATGAGATAAGAAATAATTTTTTTATTCCCTTCTTCTTTTGATCACCGCTGCTTAACGAAAAAATAACACTTCTCTGAATTTGAATACCAAGAGAGGATGAGATCAGATATGATGTGGCAATAAAAGGAATAAAACATAAAAAGATAAACAGCAATATGCTTATCGTTATTGTAAAAAAACTTATCCCGGGATTCTGAGAGATCACCTGCCCGGCTCCTGAAATTATTCCTGTCAGCGAGATAGCAACTTTACCTAAAGTAAGGATGGACAGAATACTGAATGGTATGAGCAATCCGACAAAAAAGCACAGGTCATATTTCATAATAAATAAAACTGAAGGATCTTTAAGACAATCGATTCTCTCTTTTAAAGATGGATGCCATCTGAAGAATACCTTTATCCCTGAAGATATTTTTTCCCTGTTTAAATTTTCACCGAAATATGAGATCAGACTTTCTTTCGCGCCTTCAATTGCCGCTCTCCAGTCTGCATAAAATTCCCTGGTCCGAAGAATGCTTTTCAGCAATAAATGAACAGTTAAAAATACAGCAGTAAGAGACAGAACAAGTATGATAAAAACCGGAATACTTTGAAATAATATATTTTTAATTTCATCTGATTGCGGACCTCCCGATAATTTTCCAATTACATTTTTAAGTAAAGTGAATAACGCAAGAATAAAGGTAGGTATTGCAAATACATATAAAACCGCTTTCCATACAGATTGCGATAAATAAGTTTTTTTAACATCCCGGTTTGCAAAGTGTCCGAGTTCATGGAGAATTACCGACCGGAATTTATCACGGCTCTTTATTAACATAAGTCTCAAACCGTTATCAATTCTTATTGATTTTTGATCACCGGATCCGAATGCCTGAGCGCCTGCAGTAAACTCCGGCGCAATATATATCCGGAGAGATTCTATTCCACAACGGTCCGACAGATTTTTGATCTCCTCTTTAAGTGTGCGGTATTTACCTGTTTCGTCTTTGTCTGCACTGATCAGCTTTTGTTCTGATATAATATTCCCGGGATATCTTCTGTAAATGATCGCTATACAGATAGTTGTAAGGAATAGAATAAAAGACATTATTATAATTGAAGGAAAATATTCAAGCGCATTGCTGATCATATTAATCCCGGATTCTTTAAGATAATCAGGAGAATCCGGATTCTTTTCTGTAAAGTTCACATCCGGGGACAAAAGATCTTTAGACAGATCATCGGGGAGAAAATATAACGGCATATAATTTCCGAGTATGAGAGATATGACAATTACGGCAACAAGCAAAAGCCTGAATCTGGCATCTGTTTCAGAAGGGAGCGCAAAAGGGTTCAGAATTTTTTTATTGCTGATTTTTTCCATAACCCGGATTATAATTAGAGAATGATCAGTATATAACTATGGAGGCAATCAGTGCATTTGCGAGTTCGGTTGCTTTTTCCTTACTCATGTTCAATGCTAATCCTTCATTAAAAGCTTTTTCATGAATTTTTTTTAACTGTTCCTGTGTGAGGATCGGAGAATCTTTATTTTCAGAACTGTCACTCTTAGCTTTATCTTTATCTTTATTCTTATTAAAAAGTGATTTTATTTTAATCTTAAGTTCATCCGTGACAACCCCTTTCGCCACTCCGAATAACTCTGTGGCAATATATGTTATCACAGTCGTAACCACACCAATGGCCGCGGGTGACATCATTTCTATTACTCCTTCAATACCAAATCCTACGGGATCTTCGCGGGATTTATCACTTTTTAATAAACCCGGATCGGTATAATAAGCGTCTGAAATATCATAAAAGAAATCCGATTCTTCCGGGGCTATTTCATTTATTATATCAAATGATACACCGGTAATTACTGATCTGATGTCCTTATCTTTTTCTATCATGAAATAAAATTATATGTTGATCTTATGATCGTTTAAAAAATTAACCTCCGAAGTTTTATAAAGAGGAAAGAAAATTGTATGATGTCTTATAATATCTGATTTCCGATTATTCTCTGCATCTGATGATCAATAGAAGCTGCATTAATTACTAACTCTAATATCTGCATCCCGGTCTGCTCATACTATTTTCCCTTCACGGCACATCCGTAATAAACCTTATCTCCGTTTACATTTACATAAATTGCATAGTCATACTGTTTTCCCGATCTGGCATCTGTGCAGCTTTCTTTTCTTAATCTGATTTCAATGTTATATCTCTGAACAAGATTATGGCTCTTGTATATGATCAAACCTTCTTCCTCGGTCGGATCATTATAGAAAAAATAATATGTTTTTTTTTCGCCCGGTACGATAAGCTCAATAAGATTTTCATATCTGGATATAAGCAGGGTCCAGCTGTTTCCCGGACCTATTCCCCAGAAATCATAAGGCACGCAGTTGTTGTTCTGATTCTTCCTTTCCATATTTATAACTTCCGATACTCTCAGCGTCCTGGGATAATTCTCACTAATGCCTGTATTTTCAGTATTTTCTATTTTGCCTTTGACCTTAACATATACAGAGTTATATACGCTTTTCTCATCAAAGAATTTCGAATACTGCCCTTCAAGCTTCTTTGTATCATCTGAAACCCAGTAAACAGAATCAGGATATCTGCAGTCTCTGAATGTTTTTGTGCTGAGATTGGTAATGAATATTCCTTCGTAAATTTCAGAATTGGGTTTATCCGGTATTGTAGGGTCAGTTATTGAAGTGTCTGAAGTCATTTCTCCTGTCTGAACAGATTCACTTCCTGCTAATGAATCCGTTTCTGAAACTGAATCTGTCATTTCAGGAATTTTTTCCTCTGTCTTATCCTTGCAGGAAGATAATAAAATGAGAACGATAAAAATATATCTGAACATTTATAGGTTTAATTCCAAAAATTATTTATGATTATTAGTACACAAATTAAAATTAATATATCTTAAAAGCGAATCATATTTGAATATTGCCGGAAACATAACATTACTTTATATTATTTATCTTTGCTTTCATACTCCAGCCCGGTTTTGTCTTTAATACTTTTTTGTATATCCTGCAGCTTTCAATATGCGCTCCCGGAAGATATCCGGTACTCATAAGAAATTCATTTACAATCTCTCCGCCGGTAAATAGAAATGTTTTTTTAAATAATTTTGTCCATTCTTCTTTTGTTTTTAAAGTCAGGTGGTTTTCATCAAGCCAGTTTTTAAAAGAACCGTATTGCTTTTGTAACCCGAGAATAATCCTGGCATTTTCTATGGCAGCATTTATTTTCAGCCTGTTGCGGATGATACCCGCATCCGAAAGAAGTCTTTGCTTTTCTGCTTCATCATAAGAAGCTACTTTTTTTATTCTGAAACTGTGATAAGCTTTTTTAAAGTTTTTCTGTTTGTTCAGAATGGTCGTCCAGCTAAGTCCTGCCTGATTTATTTCCAGTATCAGTCTTTCAAATAACTCGTTATCGTCATCAATCGGAAATCCGTAAGCCGTATCGTGATAGATCTTGTGAACGTTATCTGATTCCATTTTTTCCACCGCCTCACAATATGAAGTTGCCATATATATTATTTTAAGATTAATTAAAAATTACCAATCACCGGCATAAATAAGATCAATACCGCTGATGTGTTTCAGATAACAGTACTTTGTATAAATGATCTGCCTGAAATGAAGATAATCATGAGCCAGCCAGTTTGACAGAAAAAATTCAGCAGACATACCGCCGAATTTCGGGTGAATGTATTCGTTCTTCCATTGTGGATCTTCCAGTGAATACAGCCATTCGACAGATTTCTTTCTTTCATCCGTAAATTTTTCGAGGGTTTTGTAAAAATCCCAATCGATATACTTTTTGCTCTTTACCCAGCCCTGAGGATCTATTTCCGGCGGATCTCCTTCGGTTTTTTGAAGTGTGTGCTTCACCCTTGCTCTGAAATCCAATTCCTCCTCTTCATAAAGATGACAGACTATCTCAAGCAGACACCATTTATTTTCAGCGGGTCTGAATAAATATTCTTCCTCAGAAGTATCTGAAAGTAAATTATTAAAAGTATCTAAATTATCATTCAGTTTTCTGATAACAATTGCATGTTCCATATTAATATAACTAATATTATTTGTTAACAGCAATTTTTTCCCTTCCGGACAGGAGGGCATTTAACCGAACCATAGCTGCAGAATACGCAGCAGTCACCGGGTTTTGGTTTCAATAAGTTTCTGCAGTTTTCACATTCGTAAAACCACTGACATGAATTCAAAGACATTGTCTCTTCTTTTGAATGTCCGCATTCCGGACAGGTTATAGTAGATAAAAGTATAAGTTCCATTTTAAAATAGTATTGCTAAAATAATTAATCTCCGTTTAATCATCAACTTAAACATTTTCATTGTCTCAAAAGACACTTTCTGAAAAGCTAAAATCTAAAATGGCTTATGTGGACGCCCGGTCTAAAAAATTCCCCCGGGTAAATGTAAGCTGAAGATTCCGCCTGCAAACTGAATTTAATCGATTAGGGTTTAACTCCCCGCTGCTTGCGGCGGGGTACTTTATTTTCTTACAAAAAAACCATTAAGTATATTTTAAATTACTTAATGGTTTTATATCAGTATTTTTTACCCGGTCCTGAGAAAAGATTTATTTAATACCGCTCACAGTAATGCTCAGAATTTTGGTTCCGCTTCTTTTGTGATCTTTAAGTTCATCTTCACTTATCAGATCAAGCATTGTATCATCCGAAATATCAATAATTTTCTCTTTCAGAATACTGACGTTAGTAAACCCGCAATCTTTGATAATATTTATGTAATCCTCTTTCTGTACAGCGCCTGAAACACAGGCTGCATACATCTCGGCTGCATGTCTTACCTTGTCCGGAAGTTCGCCCGTGATCACAATATCCGATATGGTAAAATGTCCTCCGGGTCTGATCACGCGGTACATTTCACTGAAAGCTCTTTTTTTGTCCGGTACAAGATTCATTACACAGTTGCTGAGTACGACATCCACGCTGTTATTATCAACCGGCATGTCTTCAATATCTCCCAGTTTGAATTCCACATTTTCCATTCCCAGTTTTTCCCTGTTCTGATTAGCTTTGTTTATCATTGCTTCGGTCATATCCAGCCCGATAACTTTTCCGCTATCACCTGCAATCTTCGCTGCTATGAAAACATCATTGCCCGCTCCGGATCCGAGATCCAGAACAGTATCTCCCTCTTTTATATCGGCAAACTTTGTCGGTATCCCGCAGCCAAGCGCATAATCCGCCTCCTTTACATATCCTTCCAGTGTTGAATAATCTTCAGCCATTGAGTCTCCCGAACTGCAACAGTCCGTTCCGCAGCATCCTGATCCTCTCTCTTCCAAAACTTCTGTGTAAGCTTTCTTTACTGATTCTTTTATTAATGTACTTTCCATTTTATTGTTTTTTGTGTTTATAAAATTTTGAATTCATATATAAGACGCGGATTTTATAAAAAGACGCAGGTTTGAAATAAATTTACAAATTGCAAAAAATTAATCTCCCTGCAGTTGAATTGATGATTTAAAAATGTAAAAATCTCTTTTCCATCTGCCCTGTCTTCTATTTTTGTTAAAGCTGAATGCGATATGTGTTCAGCAGGATTTTTTATCGGTTCTTGAATGGTATTCAATAATATTCCCGTATTTATCATATGAGATATTACAGCAGTCTTCGAATAGTTCTTTGAGTTTTACTTTTGCTCTTTGCACGCGGGATTTAGCGCCGGAGTATGAAATTCCGAGATGATCTGCGAGTTCGAGCTGAGAGTAATTCTCAAACTCCGTAAGTGTTAATGCTTCTTTGTAGATCGGGGGAAGTTTGTTTATGAAAGGAACCACACACTCCGAAAGTTTTAAATTATTTTCATTTAAACCATCTGAGTCAGACTGTGCCGTGTTTTCAGAATTATCATCAAACTCTTTTAAAATCTTCTTACTTCTGAAATAATCAATGATGGAATTATAAGTGATCCTGTATATCCAGAACTTCAGACTCTTGTCATCTTTTAATGAATGAATGTTCTTCTGAATTTTTATAAAGGTCTCCTGCAATATGTCCTTAGCCGCATCCCTGTCTTTAACTTTACTCAATATAAAGTTAAACAACTCCCTGTTAAAATTTTTCCAGATCGATTCCAGATTTTTGTTATGTGATGTCATAATAGATAAGACAGAGATTTTTCAAAAAGACGCAATTACTTTTATCGGGGAATAAATATATACTTTTTAACTTTTATAAACTTAATTATTCCAATCAGTAAATTCCACTCATCACTCAAACCACTCTTTCAGCTTCCCGGCAACTTTCTTACCAGCCGATCTTTCCACTATATTAACATTATTCTTTAATACCTTTTTCAGATTTTCTACCGAACCGAATTCTATCAAAAGCTTCTGTGCTGTCTTATCACCTATACCTTCTATCTCTGTAAGCTCTGTTGTCAGCGTTCTCTTGTTCCGTATGCTTCTGTGATATGTCACAGCAAACCTGTGAGCTTCGTCTCTCACTCTCTGCAGCAGTCTCAGTCCGCTTGAAGTTTTGGGAATGTTCTGAGGAATTGATTCATGCGGCATATACACTTCCTCCAGACGCTTAGCAAGTCCTATTATGTTCTGATCCTTTATATTAAGATCATCAAGCACTTTTACCGCCGATGATAATTGTCCCTTACCTCCGTCTACAATTATAAGATCCGGCTTTGAATTAAAACTCTCATCTTCTTCTTTGATAACTTCTCCGGGAATTACTCCCTCGGCGATCCTTTTATATCTCCTGTAAATAACTTCCCTCATGGACATAAAATCGTCAGGCATTCCCGTTTCATCCGTTACATTGTTTATTTTGAACTTTCTGTAATCTGATTTCCTGGGTTTTCCGTCAACGAAAACTACCATTGAGGCAACTGTATCAGTGCCCTGAATATGTGAAATATCAAAGCACTCTATCCTTCTCGGCAATTTTGTCAACCGAAGATCTTTCATAAGTGAATCTACGGAAGGCGGAATGAACTCACGTTTCATCTTTGTCAGTATGAGTTCGTCTAGCAAAAGTCTGGCATTTTTCTTCACCATAAACACCAGTTTATACTTGTCGCCGATTTTAGGGATCACAAAATCAATTTTACCGTGTTTCTTTTCTTCCAGCCATTTTTTAAGTGTAGTTTCATTCTCAATTTCACTCATAAGAAAAAGTTCATCGGGTATGAAATCTGTCTTCGTATAATGATTGGTAATTAAATTCTCAAGTATCTCACTGTCTGTCTTCTCTTCCACATTGCTCAGGAAGTAATGGGTCTTCCCTGTGACTTTCCCGTCCCTGATCTTCAGTATCATACCGCAACCGTCATTTCCGGATCTTTCATAAGCAAAAATATCACGGTCAATGATCTCATCATCCACCATTTTTTGTTTGGACGAATAAACTTCAATTGCATTCAGCCTGTCCCTCAGACCTGCAGCTTTCTCAAACTGCATTTCTCCGGAATATTTATTCATTTTTTCTGTGAGCTCTTTAATAAGGGTCTTTGTCTTTCCGTTAAGTAATTTCGCAACTTCGTCTATCATATCATTGTATTCCTTTTTCAAAACATAACCGACACAGGGAGCTTCGCATTTATGAATATGATAATCCAGACAAACACTGAATTTATTCTGAGCAATTGTTTCTTCGGTAAGATTAAGACTGCATGAACGGATCATGAAAATATCCCGTATCGTCTTCAATGCATAACGCATATTCTTTACGTCGGTATAAGGTCCGAAATATCTTGAACCATCAGATCGTTTTTGTCTTGTCGGAAAGACTCTGGGAAAAGGCTCGTTGGTAATTACAATATATGGATAGGATTTGTCATCTTTCAGATTAATGTTGTATCTCGGTTTGAGAGATTTGATAAGATTATTCTCAAGTATCAGCGCTTCTATTTCGTTATCGGTCGTAATTACCTCAAGATCCGAGATTTTACTTATCATAATTCCGAGCATTCCGGAAACAGGTTTATTCTGAAAATATTGCCTGACTCTGTTCTTCAGAACTTTTGCTTTGCCTACATACAATAATTTTCCGTTAACATCCCTGAACTGATACACGCCCGGACCGGACGGAAGATTTTTTAATTTCTGTTCAAGACTGGCAGGTTTGTTAACCGGATTATTCGAATCTGTATTTTCAATGGTATCGGACATTAATAGAATCCGGTTTTTATATTCAATCAATATTAACCGGAATGAAAATATTGATATTAAGGCATTGGTCGATTATTAACCCAAAAAGATAAAATAAAAAATTTTAACATCCGGAATTTTAAAAAAAATTCCATACTGATCTTTTAAATCCCATTCTGATTTAACACTCCGTTTTCCTGTATGCCTAAAGTTCCTGTGCGGTTAATAACTGACACATCAAAGTTGTTATTTAGCCTGAGGCTCTGTCAGTTCCATCAAAACGCTGTTAGTGGATTTCGGATGCAGAAATGCAACAAGCATTTCGTCAGCACCGATCACGGCTTTTTCATTTATCAGTTTTATGCCGCTTTCACCTATCCTGTCAAGATTACCCTGTATATCATTCACGCCAAATGAAACATGATGAATCCCTTCACCTTTTTTTTCTATGAATTTACTTATCGGCGATTCGGGATCGGTGCCTTCAAGAAGTTCGATATCACAATTATCCAGTTTTATCTTTCTTACATTTACTTTCTGCCCTTCGACATACTCCTGTTCACCCGCTTTTATATTGAATATTTTTTCAAATACCGGAACTGATTCACTCAGAGATTTTACTGCTATTCCAATATGCGCTAAGTTCATTGCTGTTAATTATATTAAAAATTTTAAATTCACTACTCCACACATTCCATTCACTCCACACACTCAAAGATACTGCTCCAGTCCTTTTCTTCTCAGATAATCAACGACTTCCTTGACTTTCTGTGATTCTCCCCTTTTACAGATCAGCAATCCGTTGTCCGTATCTATGATGATCAGATCTTTTACTCCGACTGTTGCCACAATCCTCTGATCATTTATAATGAGACAGTTTTCCGTATCCACGGCAACTGCTCTTCCCTGTATCACATTCCCTTCACTGTTCTTTTCTTTTATGTTATATACTTCATCCCAAGCTCCTACGTCATTCCATCCGAAATGACTTCTGATAATGTAAACATTCTGTGATTTCTCCATTACACCATAATCAATTGAAATGCTTTTTAATTTTGAAAATTCATCTTCGAGATGTTTCGGAAAATCATTCGAAAAAATGGTATGAGATAATCTTCCAAGTGAATCATGCAGTTCGGGAATATAGTTTTGTATCTCTTCTATCATAGTATCGGTTCTGAAAATGAACATTCCGCTGTTCCATAGAAAATCACCGCTTTCAAGAAAAACTTTTGCAACTTCAAGATTGGGTTTCTCGGCAAAGGTCTTTACTTTATATATTTTTTCAATCCGGTTATCGCCTTCTTTTTCTATTTCTACATCTGTTACTATGTCGGCATCATACTGAATATATCCGTATCCTGTCTCAGGCTGAGTAGGATGTATTCCGAGAGTTACGATCCCTCCGTTTTCGGATACGAATTTCAATCCGCTTTTAATTACCCTGTGAAACTCTTCGTTGTCATTGATCAGATGATCGGCAGCCAGTACGAGTACATTTGCTTTCTGATTGAACTGATTTATAAAGAGACAGGCAAGTCCGATACATGGCGCGGTATTTCTTCCTATAGGTTCGCATATAATATTATCTTCCGGGATCCTGGGGATCTGTTTCCTGACCTCGTTCTTATAATTTATGTTTGTTACAACAAAGATGTTTGAATCTTTGAACAATCCGTCGAGTCTTTTATATGCCTGCTGAATCAGAGTATCACTGTCATCTGCTATCTTTAAGAATTGTTTGGGGAGTTTAGCTGAACCCTTTGGCCAGAATCTTGTTCCGACTCCGCCGGCCATAATTACTGCATAATTATTCATGTATTATTTTTAATGTGATATAAAATTGTTAATTTTTTTTCTTGTCTGTATTTGAAAATATTTTGACAGGATCATTAAGATAAGAAATGAAAAGATCAACATCCCCTGAATCCCTGCCCATTGTTATAAGCTTCAGATTATGCACAATATATCCGAATATTTCCTTTGTTTCATCTGTTACCGGGTTTATTCTGTAATTCTGAAGAAACTTTACGAATATATATCCCGCTTCAGCCAGCTGTACAAGCTTCATCATTTTCAGCTCTTTGGAAACTTTAACAATATCCTTAAAATTGTTCAGACTTCCTGAAAGACTTCTCAAAGCTTCGTATATCTGATATTCGCCGGAGATATTTTCAAGTGAATGAAAATTACTTTCCGTGTCCTTAATGTATTTTTTAAGAAGCGTTATTTTATTTTTAGCTGTCTCATCCGGAAATCTTTTATCGAGATTTTTATCCATCTCCAGTTTCTCCTGAAGACGCTTCAGATATGTCTCTCTTTTTTGCTTCTCCTCTATCAGCGTGTTTCTTATATTCTCAATGGATTTCAGTATGTCTTTGTATCCGAAATAGTTATCTCCGTTTATTAGACTTATTACAAGCGTTAAACCTTTTTTGAATAAATTCAGAGTACTTTCTGTAATATCATATTTTGCATCGGATATTTTTTCAAAAGAAAGTGTGATGGTCTGATAGATATTTGAAATTACTTCCAGTGACATTTTTCTCGAAAGTTCTTCGAGTTGCCCGGATGTTTCTATTATGCTTAAAATGATCTTAGTTCTCTCTTCTTCATCTTTGCTTTTTTCTGCCAGAAGCTTTATCATATTGTCAAATTCCCTGCTTAGATATCTGTTCCTGTCCCTGACCTCACTTTCATATTCAACAAAAAGAGTGTTTGCGGGTTCGGGTTCAATCTCTTCCAGATCCTGTAAAAATCTTTTTTCAGATTGTTCGGGTATATCATCTTCGTCATCATTTTCTTCACCGCCTGCCTCATCAAACATGTCAAGCTCTTCCTGAATTTCATTGCTTAATTGTATTTTGCCGGTGCTGTCAGATTCTTCCGCGTTATCGGCATCTGCCTTGACTTCTGATCCCTCTTCTTTGTTTTTAATTCCTGTTTCATGGTAAATGATCAGTTCTTCTTCCGAAATAAATCCTGATATATTTACTTCTTCATTCTGATCTGCTTTTTCAGCTTCTTCATGAGACTCTTCGGTTTTAGCTGAAAAAGATTCACCTGCTTCTTCAGAATCCGAAAATTCTCCGGCTTCGCTTTTAATATCATTACTTTCTTTTCTCTCGTTAATTTCGTTAATTTCAGAGTCTGATCCTTCAGCATCATGCTGACTGTTTTTATCCTCTTCCTTTACCGGAAAGTTCTCATCCGGGAGATCCAGTTCCGGACTGTTAAACTCCCGCTCTTGCTCATCACCGCTTTCCATTCCGGGCAGCTCATATACAATACCAGTTTCTTTTTCTTCTGTTTTTATCAGTTCAAGATAATTCTTTCTGAATTCAGTTTCTTCCGTTTCAGCTTCTTCCGTTTTGATCTCTTCAGCATCCTCTCCGGAAATGTTTTCTTTTATATCGGAAATATTTTCATCTTCATAATTTTCCGCATCATTATACTGTTTATCGGATCCTCTGGATTGTTTAGAACTGTAACTGATTTCACTGTCTGCAATTTCAGGCGGAAACTTAATTTCGTTGACGACCTTTCTTTCCGGGTTTGAAAGATATGATAGTATTTCATTCTGAATAAATTCAGAATCATTTTCAAGATTAAATAATAGATTTTCAAAATTGATCACGTCATCTTCAAGTTTTTTTAAAATGAAGATCATATACTTGCTCAGATTCTTAAATTCTTTTATGTTGTAAAGAATGAAAAGAGAAGCGTGAGGGTTTTCCGAATTAATTATTTTTCTGAATATGTTTTTTATCAGCTCCGAATCATCCGGGTTTATCTGATAGCGGGTCAGATTTTTTTTTGTTCTGAAGAATAAATAATTAAGATAATCTTTTTTTAATTTCAATTTTGCTTTCAACGTCGGTTAATTTTCCGTGTAAATTCTTTTTACTCTTTTTGTAATTCCGCAAATTACCTCATATGGAATAGTATTCATTATATCAGAAAGTTTGTATGCCGGGTATTCACTTCCAAACAATATCACTTCATCGTTTTCACAGATGCCCGAATCCGTTCCGACATCTGACATTATCCAGTCCATGCAAACCTTTCCTGTGACTGTTCTGAATTTTCCGTTAACCATAACTTTTGCCTTATTCGATAAAAGTCTAGAATATCCGTCACCGTATCCCACCGGAATTGAGATCACCTGTGTTCTTTTTTTTGTATAATAAGTTCTGTCGTATGATATACTCTGATTTTTATCCAGGGTCTTTATGAATTTCACTTTACTTTTCAAAGTCATTACGGGAATAAGTCCGATTTCATTAACGATCTTTTTTCTGTCGGGATAATAACCGTATAAAGAAATTCCCGGTCTGACCATATTAAAATAAGGATCACAAAAGTTAATTATACCTCCGGTATTAGATATGTGTTTCAGATCAAATTTTATGATATTGTGCTCAGCTTCGGAGATAAGTTTTTTAAAATCCGCCAGCTGCTTTTTTGAATAACTGTTACCCGGGATCTCGCTGGTTGCAAAGTGTGAATATATACCCTTTAAGTTAAGGTTTTTTAATGATGCGATCGTTTTTATTGCATCATAAGCATCGGCTAATTTGAATCCTGTCCTGTTTATTCCGGTATCGATCTGTGCCTGTATATTAACCTTTAAATTCATTTTACCGGCAAGATCATTTAACATCACAGCGCTGTTAATATCTGCTATTGAAACTTCTATATTTCTCTTAAGAACTTTAACTGCTATTTTCTCATCATTGAGTAATCCCATGCATAGAACAGGTGTGTTTTTATCAGAATGCTTTTTTAAATGATCAGACAGGATTATGGATTCATAATAGTCAGCAGTTGCAAGATAATCTGTTCCCGCTTCGGATAAATATTTACCGATCTCGTTCATTCCGTGACCATAACCGTCAGCTTTCACAACAGAACAAATTTTTACATTACTGTTTTTTCTCTTGTTAACAGCACTTTTTACAGCTTCAAAATTATTTCTTAATGCGCTTAGATCTATTTCCGCATATGTATCGGGAAGGATATTATTTCTTTTTCCGGACGTATTTTTTTTTAAACTCATTTTTAAAAATAAAAAATCTGAATACTAAAAAATATTTAAATATTTATCTGATTTTTATAAATTTTTCCAAAGTTTTTAAAATCAAACTTGACTATCTTAATCAGTTTAAGTAATATTATTAGGTTCAAATTACACAGGAAATTTTGTTAGTAACTTGTTCACAGTTTTTACTTTGCTCTTTTAATTATGGCTGCTTTATATAAACAAACTATTATTATTAACAATGATTGTTAATAACTATTAATTCACCCATTAACAGATAGATATATATAGCACTTAACAGAAACGCTGTTTGTTTAAAAAACGGTCTTTTTGTTAATAATTTTTATAAAAATTTTAATCGGATTTAAAGTAAAATATTAACTAACTTTCATTTGTTAATAATTTTTTAAAACTCTTAGCGTGATAAATAATCTTTCTGCTTCTTTTGATGATAGTTCGGATTTAAATAAAAAAAACAGTGGTGAAAGCGAAGGGAATTCCGAATCCCGGATGAATGCTGTTTCGGCGTGGAATAAGTTTATAGAGCTTCTCTCTGATAACTTAAAGACAAACGAAGTTAATACCTGGTTTTCAGTAATAGCACCAAAACAACTTGAAAATAATGTACTTACCGTAACCGTTCCGAGTGAGGATTATTACAGTCTTATTGAAAGCCGGTATAATAAAATCATTTCTAAAATAATTGAAACGCTTCTTGGTCCCGATGGTAAACTTAATTACGAGATAAGTCAGATGGGGCTGTTCAGTAATAATGATATTGCTGATCAAAAAGAACTTCCCGTTCACAACACAGTAAAAAATTCTTCACTTATTAATGTATCACAGGATAACAAGTATATTGAAAATATAAAATTAACAGAGTCTGATCCCGAAGATGAATTCAATTCCAATCTTAATCAGAAACATATATTTGATAATTTTATAAAAGGCGAAAGCAACGAGCTCGCTGTAGCCGCAGCTTATGCCATCACAAATAATCCCGGTAAAATTTATAATCCGTTTTTTGTATATGGAGGCGTCGGTCTCGGAAAGACTCACCTCGTTCAGGCTATCGGAAACGAGATACAGAAAAAATTTCCGGAGAAAAAAATATACTATACCACAGCTCCTGATTTCACCACACAGTTTACTACTAATATTGCCCAGAGCAGAATTGATTTCTCGTCAAACAGGAACGGCACTAAAAAACTTGATTCGTTTTATAAATCCCTGGATGTTCTTATACTTGATGATATTCAGTATCTCAGCGGAAAAGAAAAAACCCAGGATTTCATGTATCAGATTTTTAATACTCTTTATAATGAAAAGAAACATATAATTTTTTCGAGTGATAAGCCCATCAGCCAGATTAAAGGAATTGAAGAAAGACTGATCTCAAGATTCCAGTGGGGGATAACTGTGGATATGCAGCCGCCCAACTGGGAAATGCGCGTTGCCATTATTCAGAAAAAATTTGAGGAAACAAATATAGATGCTCCGGAAGAGGTCATTCATTTTATTGCAACAAATGTTAAAGACAGTATCAGAACAATTGAAGGCTGCATTGTCGGTATAATAGCAGACAGCGTGCTGAGATACGGCGGTGAAGTAAATCTCGAAATAGCGGAGAATGTGATAGGAAGAGTAGTTGGCAATATAAGAAAGGCAAAAAATATATCAATAGAGAATATTATTTTTACCGTAGCTGAATATTATGACATTTCGGAAAACCAGATATTGTCAAGAAAGAGAACCAAAGAGATAGCTTTTGCCAGACAGGTTGCAATGTATCTTGCAAAGGAGCTTACGTCACTTACTTTGGAAACTATCGGACTCAACTTCGGCGGCAAGGATCATGCAACGGTTTTGTATTCATTTAATTCAGTTTCTGCCCTGGTTAAAAAAGACAAAAAAATTTCTGACCAGATACTGGAAATTAAAGAGCTTATAAAGAATCTCTGATAAGATATTTTTAAAGATCTTAAACTTAAAAGGTTTGCCGTAATTGCAAACCTTTTTTTGTTTGTGCTAAGCTGTTTTATACTTCATGTAATGAGACTTGCTTCCGCGGAATGTCAGTAACTCCCTAATATCTTTTCAGTAAGTAATTTTTACTGACAAAAAAATTAAATATTAAAAGCACCTTTAACATCAATTGTTAATATTTTATAATTAAGCTATTTTTATTAACATGTTATCAGAAGAGTTTGATAAGCTTTTATGATAACCGCAGAGATACTGACAATACTAACACCACTACTAATGCTACTAATATTTTATATAATATAATAATATATAATAGGATGATAGAAAGTCTTTACATAAAAAATTATCTGATAATAAAAGAGGCTGAAATAGAATTTGATAAAGGGCTTAATATTCTTACCGGTGAGACTGGAGCAGGTAAATCAATAATACTTGACGCACTGGCACTTATTCTCGGCGAGAGAGCAGATTATTCGAAGATAAAAAAGGATGAGGACAAACTTATTGTGGAAGGACAATTCAGTTTTAATAAGAAAGAAGATGTTAAGAACATTATAAAAGAACTTTTTCCTGACGAGGATACGGAAAACGGGAGCATTATTCTGAGAAGAGAACTTAACAGGAAAGGTACCAGCCGAAACTTCATAAATGATTCCCCGGTCAGTATTTCTGACATGAAAAAATTCGGTGATGCGATAATAGACATACACTCTCAGAATGAACATCAGTTTTTACTGAATAAAGATACTCATATTGAAATACTTGATAATTATACCCTTAAACCTGATTTAAGGGAAAGCTATTTGCAAAGTTATGATAAACTCAGGGAATTAGTCCGGAATTATAAAGAACTCGAGGAAAAGAAAGATGAACTTTTGACTAAAAGAAATTTTCTTGATTTTGAGTTAAAGGAAATTAATAATGTAAACCTTTCTCACGGAGAAGATACCGGTCTGGAGAATGAGTTAATGAGACTGGAGAATACCGAGGTAATATCAGAGAGTACTGTCAACGCAATGAAACTTCTTTATGAGGATGATTCTAATGCCGGAGGGCTGATCAAATCAGCTGTTAAAGAATTAACTAAAATTGCCGGGTATGATGACGAACTGAAAAAAATAATCAGCGATCTTGAGAATGCAAATATACTGGTTAAAGAAAGTTCGGATTTTCTGATCAGCTATCTTGATAAACTGAATTTTGATGCAGACCGAACCGAGCAGGTAAGAAACAGGCTTAGTGATATTGTTCATCTTAAGAAAAAGTACGGTTTAAGTCTTGATGAACTTATACTAAAAGCAGAGAATCTTCAGGAAGAATTTAACTTTGCCGATAACTTTGATTTTGAGATAGAAAAATTAAAAAAAGAAATAGAGGCTCATAAAAAAGAGGTGTTTAATAAAGGAAAGGATATATCCGCGTTAAGAAAGAAAGGCGCTGTCGGACTTGCAAAAAATATCAATAAAATATTGAATGAGGTCGGTCTCGAAGGAGCAGAGTTTAATGTCAATATTGAAAATATATACGGGGAAAAAGATGATCATCTTTCTTCTGTTTCAGGCAAAGAATTTATCAGATTAACTCAGAGCGGATATGACTCCGTTGAGTTTCAGATAAAAATAAATAAAGGATCAGACTTTACACCTCTCCGGAAATCAGCTTCAGGCGGAGAGATATCCAGGATCATGCTTGCCATTAAAACAGTACTTTCCGAAAAAGACAATATCGGAATACTGGTCTTTGATGAGATCGATGCCGGTATCAGCGGACGTATAGCGCAGAAAACAGGAAAAGTGCTGAAAGCGCTTTCGGGATCTCATCAGATAATATGTATCACACACCTTCCTCAGATAGCCGCAATGAGCGACAGACATTTTCATGTGAGTAAAAAAGAAGATAAAAACAGGAATGAAACTGTGGCAAGCATAAAGACATTAAATGAAGAGGAAAAGATAACCGAAGTAGCAAAACTGCTGAGCGGAGAAAACATAACCGAGGCATCTTCAAAAGGCGCTATCGAACTCATCAACGCATAAACCCTTAAAATCTAAATATATTCATGTAAAAACAAAAAACCCTGTATGATAAAATATACAGGGTTTAATTAAAGGAAGAACAAATATGAAAGAACAATAGCCGACTGGCGTCGACTGTTACAAACATAATAAAAAAAATAATTGTATACAATGTTTTTTTGAATTTTTTTAAAAAAAAACAAAAAGCATTAAAACAAAATTCATGAGGGTTTGTTTAATCTGTGTTTTGTTACATAAGGATTGTCTTTTATAAAAAATCTGTAAGGCAGATCCGCTCCTTTGCTTAATCCAATCCTCTTTGAAATAACTATATCAAATTTAGTTTTTTTAAAGGATTCTGAAATGAAAATTTCTTTATCATTTGTCAGATCTCTGCCGTATAATTTTTTATCTATGTCAAAAGCCATACAAAGTTTTGCCGGTCCATTGGTAAGGTCAAAAGGATTTTTAATGTTCTTTCTGTTTGCTTCCATTAAGCCGATCCCTTCTATAGGTTCAACAGCCCTTATAAGAACTGCATTTGCAATTCCTTCTTCACGGCATACAACATTAAAACAAAAATAGTTGCCGTAAATAAAATATATGTAAACCAATCCGCCTGTGTCATACATAATTTTATTTCTTTCAGTGAATTTTTTATATGCATGACTGCCCGGATCAAGATCGCCCATATAGGCTTCGGTCTCAACTATTATTCCAGCAATCAGATTTTTACCGGACCGTCTTACAAGTATCTTCCCAATTAATTTTTTTGCGACTGACAGTGAATCGCGCAGATAGAATTTTTTGGGAAGGGGATTGTAGAGCATTTGGTATTAAGTATTAAGTATTAAGTATTAGGTATTAAGTATTAGGTATTAGGTATTAAGTAAAAAGTTTTATGTTTTAACAAACTATTTTAAATGATTGCGAATTCAGGTTTAAAACTTTACACCTGTAATCAGTTCAGGGACTTTTTTACTTAATTAATACAAATTTCTTTGTAAAAGTATATTGTCCTGCTGTCATAGTATAAAAATAAATTCCGGATGTTAATCCCGAATTTGCGGTAAAATCGACTGTGTAATTTCCTGCATTCATAAAATCGTTAACAAGCGTGGAGACTTTTTTTCCTAATTGGTTATATACATTTAAAGTTACTTTAGATTGTACCGGAACCGAGAAATTAATTTTAGTAGCCGGATTAAATGGGTTTGGATAGTTTTGTCCGAGTTTGAACTCTGCGGGTATTTCTGTATTTGATAAATTTATTCCTATCGAACTTCCGTACCGCAGAAATTTTCCGCCCGCGCCGCCGGCGAATCCAAGCGACGGGCTAAGGAACTGCATTTGCCTGATTGATGAAGATGCCTGTGACGGGACCGCTTCTTCTGTCCAGGATGCTCCATAATCAGAAGTTTTAAAACATAAATTTCTGTTTGTATAAAGCATCAGGAAAATTAAATTCGATCCGTCCTTTAGACCAAACATATTAAACGGGATGAAATTGGAAGCTCCGGGAGGATTAGGAACAGTGGTCCAGGTATTTCCGCCATCAGTTGTTTTTCTTACAGCATCACCCGTACCGTTGGACGCCGTCATGCCGTATTCATTATCGGTAAAAGCTATGGAAGAAAAATATAAACCCGAACTGTTTCCAGACCCGGTCAAGACTGTGTTTGTCCATCCGCCGCCGGTATAACCGTTTATGGTTTTAAACGATTTGTTGGAAGTCGAACCTGAAGTAAAGTTGCCGGTAGATATCCAGACCCTGCTTGTATCTGTCCAGTCCCATGCGTTCAACAATCCGGCTTCATTTGCATTAGCTACAGGCGCATTCGGAGAGAGCAGCCAGTCTGTTCCGCCGTTGGTTGTATATCTCCACTGATGCGGCTGTCCTGCGGCCGGCGGGTCTCCGTAATACATGCCGTAATTTTCATTGAACATTTTTATCCCGTCTGAAAAACTGCCTGCGATCGAAAATTGCAAAGCCCAGTTTGATCCTCCGTCTGAAGTTTTATAAATGCTTCCGGTTTCAGTTCCGACCCAGCAATACGAAGTATCCAGGGCGCAAATGCTTGTAATGTCAACCGAAGGAAGCCCGTTATTTCTGGCAACCCAGTCAGCGCCGCCGTTTACGGTTCTGAATACCCGACCGGCTGTACTGCATACCCAGATCAGATCCTGATTAAGTACGGAAAGATTGTATATTTCACCCGAGCCGGGGATTGTGCTGACGTATGACCATTGACCAGAAGAAAAAGAAGAGTTTAAAAGAAAAAGAAGCAGATATAATTTTTTCATTTTCGGCATTTTAAATTTAAAAAATAAGTAATGCAACGGAGGAAACTTAATTTTCAAAATAAGTAAAAGCAAGATGGATTTTGATAACCGGTTTTATAAAGATAAGTTAACTGAAATTAAATCATATTGACGGAAAAAATTTCAACTCACCGCCGTTCAGAAAACGCTGACCTTCGGATCAAAAAAATTATAATATAAATAAACTTAAGTTTACCGCTTATGATCAACAGCAATTGATTATGATTTTTTTGCCTCGAATTAACACAAATTATCACAAATTATATATACATAGAAATAAAATTTTTTTTATCCGTGAAAATCCGTGTTAATCCGTGGCTGAGCAGCAGTTTCGGAATCAGACGGTAAACTTTAGAAAATTAAAATTATTAATTACCTGACCTGAGCAAGTATCCATTCTGTAATAATATCCATAGCCTGCGGAGAAAAGGTCTCCTCTATTTTCCCGTATTCTTCCGGCAGACCCGCAGAACATTTCTGAAACAGATGATTAAGTCCGGGAAGTTCTTTTGCTGTAAAATTCTTATTGCCGGCTTTTTCGAGCGCTTTTTTTGTAGCTTCAAGATTTACTTTTGGCGGTACCTGCAGATCTTTCTCTCCAATTACCGCAAGTACGGGAATAGTTACTTTTTCCAGATCAGAAGCCGGGTCATATTCAAGAAAGAATTTAAACCAGGGCGAGGAATATACGCTTATCATCTGAGCGATCATATTGTCATCAACCTCACCTGAAGAATTCAATATTTCAGGATGTTCGAGATACTGCTGTTCAACAAACGATTTAACCTCTGTTTTAATTTTATCTTCATTATCATTCTTTTTTATGATATCAAAAACACCTTTGTACATATTTTTAGTAATCTCAATTTCCTCATCACTTACACCGGAAGCTTTTTCGATCAATCCGGTCTGCAGAAGGACAATCTCTTCACCGTTAACTGCAGGACCTGCTAGCATTATAATAAAGCTTATATTTTCATTTCTTGCGGCGATCATTGATGCAATATAACCGCCTTCACTGTGTCCGGCCAGCCCGATCTTTTTTTTATCAATTTCTTTCCGTGTCTTTAAATAATCAACAGCCGCTTCTGCATCCAGCGCGAAATCGAGAGAGGTAGCGCTTTTGAAATCTCCTTTTGAATCCGCGACTCCACGGTCATCATATCTGAAAACCCCGATCCCGTTTCGGGTAAGGTGGTCTGACAGTACAAGAAAAGGTCTGTGGTTCATTATTTCCTCATTCCTGTTTTGGGGACCGCTTCCGGTGATCAGAACAACGACCGGGAAAGTACCATTTTTATTTGGGAGAGTAAGTGTGCCCGCCAATTCTATCCCGGCTTTTTCATTCATGAATTTCACATCTTCCGAATAATAGGGATATGGTTTTAACGGATCCTGCGTTCTTGTGACAGTTTCCTTTTCAATGCTCTCTCTGCCGAGATCCAGTGGAAGTGAACCGCCGCTCTGGGTTAATGTTCCGATGAAATTTCTCCCTTCGGCATCAAGTGTACCGGTATATTCAAGTTTTAGATTATCAACAGAAAATTTCAGCGTGTTGTTTTTGAAAGTAGTAGTATTTACAGGAATATCCTTAGCGCCCTGATCCGGGCTGTCGAGAGTAGATGTGAATCCATCGGTTGTTTTACTAATGTTTATGATGAGTCTGAGCTTTGTACCCCGGACATCAAGCAATCCGTTCCACTGGCCGGTAATATCCTGCGCCTGAATGCTGAATGAAGCTAGTAAAAATAACAGACATAAAAGTGATCTTCTCATATTGATGTGTTAAGTTTGTATTTGTCTTTGTTACATTACTGATAAATATTAATTAATGCTGTAAAATTAATAAAATTTTTATTGGATTACTATTAATACTCAATACCTGCGGGATTGTGCGCATATATTCAAAAAATTATGAATCTGCATTTCAGATTCAGCATACTAAATATCAATTGCCATATCCAAAATCAAACAATACCTTGTAATTTTAAATCATAAAGAGTATTTTACAACCTGATTTTAATGAAGATATTAGTGGTGGGTTGTGAGACCCACTTTTTTTTTATGGAAAAAGAAATAGAGCTGCAGAATCTTATAAATGAATATTTCGCCTCCTCGGATTATAAAATAATTGAAAATATAATAAGAGGTGAAAAGGGGACAAGGGTACTTGAAATATTTATTGATAACGAAAAAGGGATAAACATTGATGAGATAACGAAGATCAACAAAGATCTGAGTAGTCTTATAGATGAGAAGATCGACATGTTTAATATTTCAAACCTTGTGGTATCATCGCCCGGCGCCGAACGGCCTCTGAAATTTTACTGGCAGCTTAAAAAACACGCAGGCAGGATACTGGAGATCGAAATGAATGACGGAGAGAAGCTGGAAGGCAAGCTCGAAGAGTTTCCTGAATTTCCGGATGAGAAAAAAGATGAGGAAAAAATATCGGTTGAGATTACTGTGAAGGAAAAAGGAAAAAAGAATACGGTTTATCCCAGAGAAATAAAATTCAAAGATATTAAAGAAGTAAAGGTAAAATTAAAATTTACCAAATAATTAAACAAATAAAATTCAGCAAATAAAATGAAATCAGAAATAGTAGATGCTTTCTCAATGATGGCAAAGGAAAAGAATATCGACAGGGACATTCTTTCGAGCGTCATTAAGGATTCCTTTAAAAAAATGATGGAGAAGAAGTACGGACTGGAAGCCAACTTTGAGATCGTAGTGAACATGGAAAAAGGTGACATAGAAATATTTCTATATAAGACGGTAGTCGATGAAGTTGCAGATGACAACATTGAAATAGACATAGAGCTGGCTAAAGAAAAATCGGGAGAAGAATTTGAGATCGGGGATGAATTTGTTGAAGAGATCCCGACAGAAGAGTTTGGCAGAAGAATGGTGATTAATCTCAAGCAGAATCTTAACCAGAAAATAAGAGAGATCGAAAAAGAGATAACATATAATACATATAAGGATCTTGTGGGGGAAATACTTGTCGGGGAGATCTACCAGATAAAACCTACATCAATACTGATCATACATAACGGCAACGAAGTTATTTTTCCGAAAGGAGAACAGATCCCGAAAGAAAGATACAAAAAAGGCGATACTACAAGGGCTATTGTAAAGAGTATTGAGAAGAGACAATCGGGACCGCCGCTTATCATAGTATCCAGAGCAGACGAACAGTTCTTGTATAAGCTATTCGAACTCGAGATCCCGGAGATTTATGACGGCATAATTGATATCAGAGGAATAGCAAGAGAGCCGGGCGAAAGAGCCAAGATAGCTGTTACTTCTAATGATGACAGAATTGATGCTGTCGGCGCCTGTGTCGGAATGAAAGGTATCAGGATACACTCAATCGTGAGAGAGTTGAGTAACGAGAATATTGACGTGATAAATTATACTGAAGATCCCGCGCTTTATATTTCAAGAGCATTATCTCCCGCAAAACTGAATGACATTTATCTTGACAATGAAAATAAAATTGCAAAAATATATGCCGATGAGGATCAGATAAGTCTTATCATAGGAAAGAGCGGACAAAATATTAAACTCGCTTCGAAACTTACGGGATATCAGATCGATGTAGTGAGAGCAACCGATGAAGAAAAAGAAGAAGATGAGGATGAAGACGATATGGAAGAAATGGAAGATATGGAGGATATGGAAGATGCAGAAGATGAAACAGATGAATCAGATGAAGAGGCTGATGCAGATGAAGAATCAGAGGAAGAAGAAGCTGCAGATGAAGAATCAGAATCAGGAAACATTAAAGAGGATGCGGATGAAAAAACAGAAACAGCGGATGGAAATGTAAAAGAGTGATAATATACAATATCAAAAAATAATAAAATTAAAATATTAGTAATTTAAATTATATAATGTCTGAAACCCCTGTAAAAGCAAAGAAACAAAAAGTAATTGGTATAGTAAGAGACATCAATATCTCAAAGGATGATCTGTTGGATTATCTCAAAACAATTGGTGTGGAAGCGACTATTAATACCACACTGGAATCAGACATAGTAGAAAAAGTTTTCGGGCACTTCAAAAAAGACATTGAGAAAGAAGATAAAAGATTATCTAAGTCCGTTGAGTTTATTAAAAAATATGATGTGGTAATATCTGATGCACAGGAAAAGATCCAGCAGGAAGAAGATAAGTTAAAGCAGGCTGAAGAAGAAAAAAGGATGAAGAAGCTTATCGAAGAGGAAAATCTGAAGAAGGAACAGGAGAAGAGGCTTCAGGAAGAGAAAGCATATAAAGAAAGAGCAAGGATCATCAAGGATGAAAAGGAAAGAGAGAAAGAAAAAAAAGCGGCATTAAGATCTTCCAAATCCAAACCGCCTCCGAAAGATTCTCAGAAGGTCACTGATAAAAAAGAGAAACCTTCGGCGCCGGTCAAACAGGTTGTAAAAGACGAGCCGGTAAAAAGTACTGCGGCTCCTGAAAAAAAGACAGATCAGCGGGATAGAAAACCATTTGATCCGGCGAGACAAAAACCGTTTGACAAGAACAAGAAAAAAGGAAATTATGAAAAAGTATCTATCAAAGATCTGAAAGATGATAAAAGAAAACCAAAGGCTCCGGGAGAAACACCGAAGCCGGCAGGCAGCGGAGATGGAAACAAAACTTTTACAAGAGCCAAGCTTCCTGACAGAAGCTCGGGAGATAAGAGATTCAGAGACAAAAAGGATAAAGAAAAGAAAAAACCGGAAACAGAGCAGGAAAGAAGACGCAGGGTCAAGCTTGAGAAGACACACAGGGCAAAAGGCGCCACACAAAAAGAGATCGATGAAGCGATCCGTGAGACTTATGCAAAGATGGACACTGACACTTCTTCTGCCAGAAGTCTTGCAAGGAAAAGAAAGAAAAAAGAAAGGATAGAAGAAGAGAAAAAGATCATGGAAGCGCAGGAAGCTTCCAAACATATTCTTAAAGTAAATGAATTTTTATCCACTTCAGAGCTTGCAGGCCTGATGGGTGTTGATGCCAATGAAATCATTAAGAATTGTTTTAAACTTGGAATAATGGTCTCTATAAATCAGAGACTGGATAAAGATATTATTGAACTTATCTGCGGAGACTTTGGATTTGAAGTAGAATTTCAGAAAGAATATGAAGAGGATATACTCGAAGAAGCTCCGGATATAGCAGAAAATCTGAGGGAAAGAGCTCCTGTTGTAACGGTTATGGGACACGTTGATCATGGAAAGACATCGCTTCTGGATTATCTCAGAAAAGCAAATGTGGTTGCGGGTGAAGCCGGCGGGATCACACAGCACATCGGAGCTTATAAAGTTACTCTTGACAACGGAAAAGAAATTACTTTCCTTGATACTCCCGGTCACGAAGCGTTTACGGCTATGAGAGCAAGAGGAGGGCAGGCAGCTGACATAGTTGTTCTTGTGGTTGCAGCCGATGACAGCGTAATGCCTCAGACCATTGAAGCCATTGCGCACGCCAGAGCAGCAAATGTGCCGATTATCATAGCAATAAATAAAGTCGATAAACCGGAAGCAAATCCCGAAAGGATAAAGCAGCAGCTATCAGAAAAAGACATACTTGTGGAAGACTGGGGCGGTAAATATCAGTCGGTTGAAATTTCAGCAAAGCATGGAAAAAATATTGATTCGTTACTTGAAAAGATACTGATTGAATCAGAATTACTTGAACTTAAAGCAGATCCTAATAAAGAAGCAAGAGGTGTTGTGCTGGAAGCTAAGCTTGATAAAGGTAAAGGTCCGATTGCAACCGTACTCGTGCAGAAAGGAACACTTAAAATAGGAGATACTTTTGTTTCCGGAATATACAGCGGAAAGGTCAAGGCAATGTTTGATGAAAGAGATCATAAGCTTGATGAATCGCAGCCATCTACTCCGGCGGTTGTACTCGGATTTGACGGTGTGCCTCAGGCCGGTGATACTTTCATTGTACTGGACTCGGAGAGAGATTCGAAAGCAATATCACTTAAAAGACAACAGCTTAAGAGAGAACAGGATTACAGGTCAGTTAAATTTGTTACCCTTGATGACATATCAAAACAGATTCAGGAAGGTAAACAGGTTGAGCTTAAGATTATATTAAAAGCAGATACTGACGGTTCGGCTGAAGCTCTTAAAGATTCTTTACATAAACTTACAACCTCCGAAACAAAGGTTCTTGTCATTCACAAAGCAGTCGGTTCGATCAGTGAATCCGATATTCTGCTTGCCGAAGCTTCAGGCGCTATCGTAATCGGATTTAATGTAAGACCGAATCTGAACGCAAGAAAGCTTGCAGAAAAAAACAACATTGATGTAAGACTATATAATATTATTTATAATCTGATAGATGAAGTTAAAAACGCTCTTGAAGGAATGCTGGCACCGGATATCTCTGAAGAAGTAACATCAACTATCGAGGTCAGACAGGTTTTCAAAGTTCCGAAAATCGGAAATATCGCAGGATGTTATGTACTTGATGGCAAGGTTACACGAAACAGCAAAGTGAGATTACTAAGGGACGGATTTGTAATATTTGACGGTGGAATTTCATCGCTGAAGAGAATTAAAGATGATGTAAAAGAGGTTGAATCCGGATACGAATGCGGAATCAGTCTTGAGAATTTTAATGATGTAAAAGTCGGTGATATAATTGAAGGTTACAAGATCGTTGAGACAAAGAGAAAACTTGAATTGAATAAATAATAAAAAGCGGAAAGTTAAAAGTTTAAAAGGATAAGTAAGAATGTCTGTGAGAATGGAAAAGGTCGGTGAAGAGATAAAGAACAAGCTGAATACGGCTATGTCTAAAGATCTTTCTGAAATTGGCGGACTGGGATTAGTTACTATTACAAAAGTTCTGATGACGCCTGATCTGAAGATTGCCAGGATCTATCTTAGTTTTCTGGGAAACAAAGAACCTATCGACACCTGTCTTGAAAAAATCAACAATAAAAAAAAGCATATCAGATACCTTCTTGCAAAACAGATCGTTTTAAGATATATGCCAGATCTGAATTTTTATCATGACGATACACTGGAATATGCAGATAAGATGACAAAACTTCTAAATGAAGTCAAGGAGCAGGATGAATTGATCCATAAAGATAAACCCTCGATTTCTGAATCAGATGAATAATGTTAGAAATAAAATTTCACTACCCACTACCCAATACCCAATACTTAATACTTAATACTTAATACTTAATACTTAATACTTAATACTTAATACTTAATACCTAATACCTAATACTTAAATCCATTTGCCAGACACAATTCCAACATTAGAAAACAATCCCGGCAAAATCTTCCTGATAGACAAACCTCTTAATTTCACAAGCGCTGACATAGTAAGAATATTTAAACGCGTACTTAATTTAAAAAAAGTCGGACATTCCGGTACACTCGATCCTAAAGCAACAGGGTTGCTTGTTTTATGTTCGGATAAAATGACTAAGAAGATCAATGAATTCATTGATTATGATAAGGAGTATGAAGGTATAATAAGGATCGGAGCGAAGACAAAGAGTTTTGATACTGAAACAGAAGAGGAAGAAATACTGGAAAAGTTTGATGTCAGTGATGAAGAAATAGAAAAAGTCAGACAAAGTTTCATGGGTGAGACCGAACAAATGCCGCCCATGTTTTCTGCATTGAAGCATAAAGGCAAACCGTTATATAAACTTGCAAGGAAAGGTAAAGAGATAGAACGTCAGCCAAGAAAGATAACCATCACAGATTTTGATGTTAAAAGAATCAGCGAAACGGAGTTGTCATTCAGGATCTCCAGCAGCAAGGGAACATACATCCGCACCATAGCCAGTGATTTCGGACAGAAGCTCGGAATTGGCGGTTATCTTAAAGAATTAAGAAGAACAAGAATTGGTGATTTCAGATTAGGTGAATTTGAACTTACGGCCAGAGAAATAAGGTATACAATTTTTGAATCAGCATCTTAAATTTACAAAGTCTTTCTGATCATTACCTGTCTTAGAAATCCAAACCATACAATTCTTTGATTGAATGTTTAAATCAGTTAGTTTATTTTTGTTAAAACATCTTATTTTTAAAAAAATAAAAGAAAAATGAGCGGAAACGGATCTGCAAATTCTGATAATATTATAACTATTTTGGATTTTGATAAACTATGGGATTATAACGCTCCCGAAAAAACCGAAAAAAAATTCAGAGAACTCATTCCCGGATTAAAAGATCATAAAGATTTTGAATATCAATCAGCTTATCTTCAGTTACATACACAGATCGCGCGAACTCTGGGGCTTCAGATGAAATTTGATGAAGCTCATAAACTTCTTGATGAAATAGATCCAATGATAGACGATAAGTTTTATGTGGCAAAGATCAGATATCTTCTCGAAAGAGGAAGGACCTTTCGGTCTTCCAGGCAGGTAGAAAGATCAAGAGACTTATTTATAAAGGCATACGAACTGGCAGTAAAATACAATGAAGACAATCTTGCGGTTGACGCCGCTCATATGATGGGTATAATCGAACCATTCGAAGAAGCCCAGAGATGGAATGAACTGGCAATGGATATAGCAGAAAAATCTGAAGACAGGAAAGCAAAAAAATGGCTCGGACCTCTTTATAATAATACTGCATGGAATTATCATGATAACAATGATTTTGAAGAAGCCTTAGAACTGTTTGAAAAGAATGTTGAATGGCATACTGAAAGAAATTCAAAACAGGAATTGATAATTGCTAAATGGTCAGTTGCAAGGGCTCTCCGGTCTTTAAACAAAATTGATGAAGCTTTAAAAATGCAGACAGATCTTTTAAATGAGATTAACGAAAAAAATCTTGAGGATGATCCTTATGTTTTTGAAGAACTTGGAGAACTCTTTCTTATTAAAGGAAAAAAAGAAGAATCAAAAAAATATTTCGCAATGGCATATGATCTGCTTTCAAAAGACAAATGGTTTGTTGAATATGAGACTGAAAGACTTGACCGCATAAAAGAACTTGGAGAAAAATAATTGATCAGTCCTGGACATACGGAAATTTTTGTAAGTGATCCTGAGAGGTCAAAAGAATTTTATGAAAAAGTACTGGGATTTGAACTTGTAGAGATTCAAAATGATAAATTCATCTGGCTTAAACTCGGGACGTGTTTATATCTTTTAAGACCGGGCGAGAATAAGCTTATTGCGGAGAATTATAAAGATTCAAATACAGGATTTGTGTTATATACCGCAGATCTTGAAAAGACAAAACAGGAGTTAATTTCAAGAGGTCTGAAATTCTCCGGTACAGACGGCTCGGATAGATGTCTGACTTTTAAAGATCCTGATGGAAACTGGTTTCAGCTGGTTAATCCGGATCATCATTAATAGTAAATATTTTATGAAATCAAAAAAAAAATGAATAATCTAACCAACGAAGAAAAAGCGAAAATCGAGAAAGAGATTCAGGAAATTGACAAGCAGATCGAAACCATAAGAAAAAAGAGGATCGAACTTAACTCAAGGCTTGCGGAAATGAGTGTCAAAGATTATATTTTAAAGGACAGGAACGGAAAGGATGTAAAGCTTTCGGAAATGTTTGGAGCCGGCAAGAATCTCATCCTGGTGCATAACATGGGAAAAGGTTGTTCATACTGCACTATGTGGGCAGACGGATTCAAAGACACATATAAAGAGATAGCAAAGAAAGTGCCGTTTGTGTTAGTAAGTCCGGATAGTCCCGAAGTTCATAAGGAGTTTGCCGAATCAAGAGGATGGGATTATCCCACATATTCAGCAGCCGGCACAGATTTTATTTTTGACATGGGTTATGATTTCATAAAAGACGGAAAGCATAATTACTGGCCCGGTGTTTCGGTGTTTGAAAAAGATGATGACGGTAAGATAAAAAGAATCGCAAAAGATTATTTCGGTCCGGGAGATTTTTATTGTAATATATGGCATTTTCTCGACCTGCTGCCGGATGAAGATATTACGGTAAACTCATAAATCATTGAATGTCAGACTGCTGTTCCCCAAGTAGTCCGCGAGCTATTATCCTTTCGTTTTAGCAGTGGGCGGGCAGTCTGACTGTTTTTTTGTTTAAACAAAATTTTTTACTGACCTGATTAAAAAATATGTCTGAATTGTTTCATTTTATATTAAAGTCCGGCTCATAAGAACATTGTTAAGAAATTCAGGAATAATCAAATTAACTCAAGATGGAAAATATATTATCCCGGCAGTTTCAGAGACAGCATGAGATGATAATCGAATGGGTAAACGGAACGATGGGTCAGCTTTCAGATGATGAATTCGAAATGGAGCTTTCACCCGGTAAGAATCACGGTGTCTGGTTACTAGGACATCTTGTGACGAGCGATGATGATTTTTCGATGTTTATGGGAAAGGGTGAAGTAATGTTTCCACAGTATTGTGAAATGTTTGGTCAGGGAAGCAAGCTGCTTCCGCCGGAAAATTATCCGACTGTTTCCGAATTAAAAGATGCCTGGAACAAAGTATGTGATAAGAACAGGAAAATATATTCTGAACTTACAGACGATGAACTTCAGCAGCCGCACGCTTTAGTTAAAGATCATGAAAAAGATTATTATAAAACCAAAGATCGAGTGATAATGGCATGGCATCTGCACCAGCTGTATCATACCGGTCAGTTTGGAATACTGGTATCAAGATCCGGTAATAGTAAATACTAAATTTAATATATTAACGATAATATAATCCTTCCTGTATTTTGTCTAAAACAAATTTCGTTTCTAACTGGAAAAAGCTTTTCAGCAGCAGATCAAAAACCATAGAATTTTTTGCAACAGTAGTTTTACTTGTAATAGTTGTCTCTTCATTCAGCCAATACCTGAAATACAATGAAACGCGTCAGGGAGCAATAATTGACGATCCGGTTCTTCAGCATTTTAATGCGATCGATCTGAACCTTTTGCTTTTCATTACTATATATTCATCTTTGCTTCTCGGACTTATTGCATTCAGTTTTGATCCGCAGCAGCTCATTACCGCATTTCAAACTTATACACTGCTCGTTCTGTTCAGGATGCTTGCAATGTGGCTGATACCGCTTGACCCGCCTGCCGGTTGCATCGATCTGCAGGATCCGGTGGTGTTTATAATGGGAACGGGTAAAAAGATAGTAAAGGACCTGTTCTTTTCGGGGCATACATCCACTGCATTCATGCTTTTTCAGGTGGCAAAAAATAAATACCTGAAAACATATTTTATACTTGCCACAATTACTGTTGGAATTGCCGTAATACTTCAGAAAGCTCATTATACAATAGATGTATATGCGGGACTTGTTTATTCATTCACATCTTATCAGATCATTAAAATGCTGCATAATAAATTTTATAAAAAAGAAAATGTCCGAATCAAATAAATCATCAGAGAAAATAAAATATTCTTCCGGGGCAAAATGGGAAGACATTGTCGGATACAGCCGTGCAATAAAGATCGGCGACAGAATACTGGTATCCGGGACTACTGCAATTGCTGATGGAAATTTAATAGGTGAAGGCGATCCGTATCTGCAGACAAAAACAATTATTGAGAATATTGAAAAAGTTTTGATAAAAGCGGGATCTGATTTAAATGATATAGTTAGGTTAAGGACTTATGTTACTGATATTACTAAATGGGAGGAAGTCGGAAGAGCGCTCGGTGAATCATTTAAAGATATCAGACCGGCTCAGACGCTCGTTGAAATAAATGCTCTGGTCGATCCTAAGATGATGGTGGAGATAGAGGCGGAAGCGGTAATCAATTATTAATTTCAAATTTCAAATTTCAAATTTTAAATAAGTGGTAAGGAAATAAGTAATTCTGAATTTAGAAACGAAATTTACATATCAATTTACGGAAGATACATTTTAACTTTTCACTTTTAAGTATCAGGTAACTACATTAAGTTTAAATCAAAAATCAAAAATCAAAAATCAAAAATCATATTCAGGAGGAAAAAAATGTTACAGTCATTTAATTTTAAAGAGTGGATAGAGGAAAACCGTCATTTATTAAAGCCGCCGGTCGGGAATAAATGCATAGTAAACGGGGATCTTATTGTAATGGTAGTAGGCGGACCTAACACGCGCAAAGATTATCATTATGAAGACGGAGCTGAATTTTTCTATCAGGTCGAAGGCGATATCACGGTTAAAATAATCGAAGACGGAAAGCCAAGAGACATACATATCAAAGAAGGAGAAATTTTCTATCTTCCTCCTAACATTCCGCATTCTCCTCAAAGACCTGCTGATACAGTCGGTCTGGTTATAGAAAGAAAAAGAGAAGAAAAAGAATATGACAGTTTTCAGTGGTATTGTGAAAACTGCGGAGAGAAACTTCACGAAGAATTTGTAAAACTAACAGATATTGGCTCACAACTCCCACCGATTTTTGAAAAATACTGGAACGATATTGATAAGAGAACTTGTAAGAAGTGCGGGACGGTGATGGAACCGCCGGCTAAATAAAATTGCAAATTACAAATTTCAGATTACAAATAATTAGATATATTTTATATATTTAATTGAAAACTATTAAAGGAGGAGGATTCAATGAACAAGAAAAGTATAATACATGTAAAAAGTTATTCCTTTTCAATTAGAATTGTTAGACTTTATCAATATTTAATAAATGAACACAAAGAATATTCTTTAGCAAAGCAAATACTCAAGTCAGGTACTTCAATTGGTGCAAATATTGAGGAAGCAACCGGGGGATATTCTAAAAAAGAATTTTTATCTAAACTTTCCATCTCATACCGGGAAGCTCGAGAAACTCACTATTGGTTAAGATTATTATTTGACACAAACTATATCAATAAAATTTTGTTTGAATCCTTATTGAAAGATTGTGAAGAAATTCTAAGAATCTTATCCAGAATACAACTGACTACAAAAGCATCATTAAAAAAAAGAAGTGAATCTCCACGTGTATAAAAGGAGGGGTATCATAATAAACTAATTTGTATTCTTCCATAGTAAGAGGCGGAGAATTAAATCCTTAGCTATCAAAATAATATTTGTAATTTGTAATCTGAAATTTGTAATTAAGAAGATAAAATGAAAATAGATATCCACACCCACATCCTCCCAAAAGATTGGCCAAACCTGAAAGAAAAATACGGCTACGGCGGATTTGTGAATCTCGAACATCACAAACCCTGCTGCGCAAAGATGATGGTGGACGGAAAATTTTTCCGTGAGATACAGGACAACTGCTGGGACGGCGGCGTTCGCATTAAAGACTGTGATCATACCGGTGTGGATATGCAGGTATTATCAACAGTTCCCGTGATGTTCAGCTACTGGGCGAAACCGGAAGACACTCTCGACCTGTCCAAATATCTCAATGACCATATAGCTTCCGTCATCAATGATTATCCTGACAGATTTCTCGGACTCGGCACTCTGCCGATGCAGTCTCCTGACCTGGCAATTAAAGAGATGGAAAGATGTATTAAAGATTTAAAACTTTCCGGAATTGAGATCGGCTCACATATCAATGACTGGAATCTGGATAATGAAAATTTATTTCCAATTTATGAAGCCGCCGAAGAACTCGGAGCTTCTATCTTCGTTCATCCCTGGGACATGATGGGTAAAGAGAAGATGCCGAAATACTGGCTTCCGTGGCTTGTAGGGATGCCGGCTGAAACGTCGCTTGCAATTTGTTCAATGATCTTCGGCGGAGTATTTGAGAAGTTTAAAAAGCTGAAGGTCTGTTTCTCTCACGGCGGCGGATCATTCCCGTTCACTATAGGCAGGATCGAACACGGATTCAATGTCAGACCTGATCTTGTAGCTGTGGATAATAAAGTTAATCCCCGGGAGTATCTGGGTAAATTTTATTTCGACTCACTTGTTCATGACGAAATGGCATTGAAGTTTTTAGTTGATCTGGCAGGAGATGATAAAATAATACTTGGTTCGGATTATCCGTTCCCGCTGGGCGAGCATCATCCCGGAAAACTTATAGAGTCCATGAGTTCACTGAGTAAGGGATCGAAAGAAAAACTGCTTTGGAAGAATGCGGCGGAGTTTCTGGGAGTGGAAAATTTCATATTGCAGATTACGGATTACAAATAATTATTCTTCTAATTCACTTTTGTATCCGTTGAAAAATAAAGTTTTCAAATGATGAGAGATTAAATATCAGACAAATTTTTTCAACGATTCAGTTAA
>CALMST010000339.1 GCA_937872315.1 uncultured Ignavibacteria bacterium
CAATACACAATACACAATACACAATACACAATACACAATACACAATACACAATACCTAATACCTAATACCTAATACTGTTTATATCAGGAATTTCCCGCACTCCATTACTTTTTCATCTTCGAGCCAGATGTCCATATCAATTCCCACACAGTCGATATGAGTAGTAGAAACCCAGTCTGCGCCTGTATGTTCTGAATAAGGATGTCCGAAAGCCATGTGTATGCTTGGCAGTTTTTCATCCTGAAGTATCTCACCGATCACTTTAGAAATCGCTATGTTAGTACCTATTGCAAATTCACCAACTCTGTTACTGTTCTCATCTGTCATAGTGTAAGCAGTGAATTCATCAAGAAGCGCCGAGTTTTCACAGGTAAGTTTTTTAATTCTTGCATCTTCGATTTCTATAAAAAGCGGAGTATCTTTCAGATCACCGTATTTCGGACAGAGATAATCTCCTACAACGCCGTCAACGACAAACAGACCTTCGACATTTAATGGTGAAGTGAATATCTCTCCGCCCGGCAGATTACCCCATTTATCTACAGAGATAATACCACTCGTTTTTAGCCAGTTAAGTTTATGAGAAAACTCTGCTATGACATCCGTTCCGCCTTTTGATTTACATTTTATGTATCTGGCTTTTCTTGCCTTTTCAATTAGCTTCTGACTCAATGCATCAATTTCAAGAAAATCAGCTCTCATAGCTTCTTTCATTATTCTCTTGCTGATGTTAACCATGTGTCCGTGACGGATCTTATGTCTGTTTACGACTGCTGTCATTTGAATCCTGGAGCTTAGTTCTCCTGTCTGAGCCTGCGCGCAAAATATACTCACCTGAGATTTTGCAAGATCTTCAAGTATAGGTTTTGGCATGTTCGGTGTTGGTCTTGCCACGTAATCTTCGATCACCATCAGGCTGTAATCTGATCCAACTTTCTTAACTTCACTTACAATTGACGTTGCAATCTCAAGTGAATCATTATCGGTTATAATCGTAATTCTTTCTTCCGGTTTAAGCCTGAGACATGAATTGATTGCTTTTTCGGCACCTATGCTCAGTTCTTTGTCAAAATCAATCTCAGTTATAAAAGAATTTTTCATTTTCTATTGGTATTTTTTTGTTTAATGGATTTTGTTGTTTTAATAGAAGGGGTGATTTTCTTTTTTGTCTTCGTTTTTTTTACAGCAGCTTTTTTTTGTTTCCCGGCTGCGCTATGTTTTTTTTGTTTTTCATCAGGATCGATCTGTTCAGATGTCAGAATAGAAACAGGAATTTTATCATGTTTCTCTTTTAGCATGATCTCTTTCTCAATCTTTTTATTATCTTTATCGCTGTTATTATTATCATCATTAACAATAATATTTTTAGGCTGATAAGTGAGTCCGAGATTCGTCTCGTCTATGATATAATCTACAAGTTTTTCATAATTCTGATTGCTTTCCCGGAATACCCTGAGCTGTCTGTCTGCGCCGGTTCCCATATCCATCATTCTGAAAATGTAATTGATCTCTTCACGGCTTCCGAGTTCATCTACAACGTCATCAATAAATTCAAGAAGCTCCTTCATAAGTTCAGTAAAAGAAACTTCCTCCTGCTTTCCGAAATCAATGAGCTTGCCGCTGATTCCGTATCTTGAAGCCCTCCATTTATTTTCCATCATTAGCGCTCTTTCATAGATCCTGAATCCAAGATTCTGCTGAATGAGTTTGTGGAGTTTTACCACAACTGCCTGTATCAATGCCGCCAGCGCAATTGTCTCATCTACCCGCATCTGAACATCGCAGATCCTGAACTCTAATGTATTAAAGAAAGGATGCGCTCTTATATCCCACCAGACTTTCTTTGCATTATCGATACAATTTGTCTTGATGAGAAGATTTATAAAATTATCATATTCAGCCAGACTGCTGAAAAAATCAGGAATACCTGTTCTCGGAAACTTATCAAAAACTTTTACTCTGTATGATTTAAAACCCGTGTCACGGCCAAGCCAGAACGGTGAATTTGTGGATAAGGCAAAAATGTGAGGAAGAAAATATCTTGCGGCATTCATTATGTGAATACCTATCTCCCGGTTTGCAATACCGACATGAACATGCATTCCGAATATAAGATTAGCTCTTGCGGTTTCCTGCATCTCATTTATGATCTCGGTATATCTCGGATGATCCGTTATCCTCTGATCACGCCAGTGTGAGAAAGGATGTGTACCCGAAGCGGCTATTCTCAGACCGTGATGGTCGGCAAGCATAGCAAGTGAACTCCGCAGATTGACAACCTCTGTCCGGGCTTCCTGAATGTTCTTACAAATGTTTGTCCCTGTCTCTATGACAGAAGCATGCATTTCAGGTTTGAAATTTTCCTTAAGTAATAATTTACCTTCATCAAAAATTGTCTGAATATGAGACTGCAGCTCCCGTGATACCGGATCGATTATCATAAACTCTTCTTCGATCCCTAAGGTATATGTTTCCTGATTTTCCAGCAAAATTAATTATTTAGATTTTTCTTTTTTCGGCTTAGCTTTTGCTTTTACTGTTTTTGCTTTTTTTACTGACGAACCATTATTTGATTCAGCTTTTTTTTTTGAATCATCTTTTGAATCATTAAGCAATGAACCTCCTGCGGAAAAATTCTTTACAAAAGTTCCCCAAGTAAGATTATTCAAACCGTCTTTATGAGTCTTAGCTCTGTTGATAGCCATATTAGCTGCTGCTTCCACCACCCAGTCAAAATTTTCCTGTCCGACAGAGTTCACATCCGCATCCGGCGCAGGGTTACAGAAATCTATTGCATATGGTATGCCATCTCTTACCGCAAATTCTACGGTATTAAAATCATAACCTAATGCATTATTTAATCTTAATACATAATCTTTGATCAGATCAAGCATCTTCTGTTCGGCAGGAGCTGCATCAGATACATATCTTAAATGATGAGGATTTCTTGGTTCGTAAGGCATTATAAGCACATCTTTTCTGTCTATGCAATAGCATCTGAAATAAAGGTCAAAAGTGATCTCTTCCTGAAGCATCATCACAAGCTGCTCGGTCTCATTATATTTATTAAAAAAATCAGCTGCATCCTCGACTTTATATACGCTCTTCCATCCGCCGCCTGAATATGGCTTGAAGTATGCCGGAAATCCTGTATATTCGAACATTCCTTCCCAGTCCAGCGGGAAAGCAAGATTTCTGAATGATTCACCTGTTGTATCTGTCGGATGCTGATTTGAAGGAAGTAAAACTGTTTTTGGAACGGGTACGCCTACTTTTGTTGCAAGCGCATTATTGAAGAATTTATCATCCGCTGCCCACCAGAAAGGATTGTTTATAACTGCCGTTCCGCTGATAGCTGCATTTTTCAGCATGCCTCTGTAAAATGGAACGTCCTGTGAGATACGGTCAATGATCACGTCATAACCGCAGAACTCACCCTGCTCTACTTTGTCAATATTTACAAATTCCGCTATGATGTCCTTTTCATTCTTTGCATTAACTCTGTCAACAAATGCCTGTGGAAAGGTATTTTCCTGTCCGAATAATATTCCGATTTTTTTCATTTAACTTTTTATACTCCTTAATTTTTTAATTTATTGTTTTTATAAAATGATTTACAGCCAACTTTTAAACAAACCTGTCAATTAATACTTAACCTGCAGGCTACAATTTGATTTATTATTTAAAATTGAGATGTCGGACAATTTAGCAAAATTTTGCTTAAAATTATATGGAGATTTTTGTTCTTTTCTTAACCTTTTTTGCAGCGAATTATCACGAATCATCACGATTTATTTTTCTTATAAATTATTATGTGCCCTCCTTCCCAAGCCCCCAGACTGTCCGAAAACAATTCAAGTATATCTGCCTCAATGACTCGAAGGCTTAAAGAAGAGCATTTTGAAGGATATTATCTTTGAGGCTTAGAGACTTAGAGGCAAACCTAACGTTTTCAGACAGAGT
>CALMST010000340.1 GCA_937872315.1 uncultured Ignavibacteria bacterium
CCTAAAAAATTATAATAAGTTAGATACCCCGCTGCTTGCGGCGGGGTACTTCATTTTCAAATTACAAATTACAAATTTCAAATAAGTAATTAACTGAACTTTTCGGATTTAATATTTTCCTCCGGAATATTTAGTTTAATGAGAATTTCTTTTACTGAATTCACCATTTCGGGCGGTCCGATAATGTTGTAAACTTTATCTTTTAAACCATCAAGATATTTTTTCAATCTATCAGCGTCAATTCTTCCGGATTCAATTTCATTATTGGAGCCGGATGTTTCATTTTCCGCATTGTCAAAGAACTGTATGAATCTGAAATTATCATTCATATCAGACCAGTTTTGCAGATCCTGCAAAAAAGCCGTTTGTTTGCGGGTTCTGTTTAAATAGAAAAGAGTGATCTTATTTCTTAGCGAACTTTCGGTTGCATACTCTACTATACTTCTTACAGGTGTGATTCCTATTCCTCCGGCAATAAAAACATTTTCAATCGTTTCATCATTATGAAGAGTAATATCACCTTCTGGTTCGCTGATAAAAACTTCTGCTCCCGCTTCCAGTGAAAGTAGATTTTGCATGAAGACGGAACCATTATCTCTTGCTGCAACCAGTATTAAATTCTTATGATGAGGCGAACTTGCAATCGAAAGAGGTCTGGAGTTTCCGCTATCATCATTATATTTAGGTTCATCTATAGTAAAATGCGCATATTGTCCCGGATTAAAATCATAATCATAACTCTCGGGGATGAAGGTAAAGCTGTAAGTATTTTCACAGATCTCTTTTCTGCCGGTAAATTCAATTTTTGTTTTTTTCAAATCCATATAAAAGGAAAATTTTAAATTTAAATAAAAAAACCTTCCTTTGTCCGGGAAGGTTTAGTGTTGCAGAGAGAGAGGGATTCGAACCCCCGGTGACCAAAGGCCACAACGGTTTTCAAGACCGCCGCATTCAACCACTCTGCCATCTCTCTGTGCTTATTCTATATTTTATTCTATAGAAGACTTGCAAATTACAAAATACGGATTACAAATAAAAGATTGAAATTGAACTCTATGGGATATTTAATACTGAATTAACGCTCATCAGAAAATAAAAAGGTCCAGGTGAAAAATATACCGGAAATTGTTTACTTATAACAATTCATCAAAACATCCAATAAAACACCGGAGTATATAATTTAAAATGATACTTTTTAAAGATAATCATTCAGAGGTGATCTCATTTTTATGTGTACTTCTGTCTGCGCAGGTATTGGATGCGATCCAGAATAAAAGAGTAAATGCGGACATAAAGTAAGGAAATATTCCATATAAAGTATCAGATGCTGAATGCGAGTGTCTGTCGATGGCAACAAAGACCGTTATACAGAATGCGAAAGTAAGCATGTAAATGATTATGCCTGTTACAGAGGCCGGAATAAAGATCCAGCAGGATTTTTTAAACCATTGGGTTTTCATTTTCTGATTTTAAATTATAGAAATAAAAATATTAAATTCATTTATTGTTTATTAATTTTTCCAGTCCTTCAAGATGTTTCAGGAATGCTTTCTTTCCCTGTTCCGAGATTGTATAGGTAGTATTGGTTTTTTTTTTAATGATCTTTTTTTTGATCTTTATATACTTTGCCTTTTCAAGAGCCGAGATATGACTGGCAAGATTTCCGTCAGTGATATTCAGCATTTGTTTCAGAGAATTAAAATCAACCGATTCATTAACGGTCAATACAGACATTATTCCTAACCGGACCCTGCTTTCCAGAAGCTTATCAAGATTTTCTATAATATTATTCACTTTGATCCTTTATCATATTTGATATAAACAAAGACACCAAAGATCAAATGGAATAATCCGAATCCTATCATCCACATAAGGATCGGATATACTGTTATGACTGAAGACAATATACCGAGACATATTTCGGCCACACCAAGCAGAGCTGCTTCATTGAATGTAAATTTACTGATATTTACGAGCGCCAGACCATAAAAAAAAAGCATTGCCGGTACGATCAGAAAATATATGCCATACCATAACAATATTGAGCAGAATATTCCGCCTGTCAGAAGAAAAATAAAATGATTGGCAAAAACTCTTTTTGACATAATATTCCAGAAAGGTTTTCCCTGTTTTTTAGCATTCCGGGATGAAAAATATATTGATGTAGCCACAGCGATCAATAAAATTATAAATGACAAAACAATAAGGAAAAGAGTGTTGCCGTTATCCTGACCGGATTCTTTCAGCATTATACCTTTTGCCTGCTCAAAAAATCCCGTGTCCGTATATATTGATGCGGCGAAAGATCCTGCTATTGCGGTAACTCCTGCCGCTATTGCGGAAAGCCCGCTCAGTGAGGTCAGTCGAGAAGATCTTTCCATTAAATTTTTTATTTCACTTAGTGTGTCTGAATATTTACCGGTTTCCATAAATAATGATGTTTTAAAAGTACTTTGTAATGCAAAGTTATGTAAGATGGATTCTTTTGTCAAGTTATTATTCTTAATCGCTGTATCGATCACAAGCCGCATTTAACAATTCACAGGTCCTGATAACATATCACATTGGACTTTATAGATGAAATTAATATCGGTAATTTGCTGAAAAATTCAGTCAGTATGACATTTAAAAATACAGGATTCGGCAGTTACAGAGTAAGCAGCAAGATAGAAGAGCATTATAGCTCTTTGAGAAAGGCAATTACAGAGGGAATAGATCTTATCGACACTTCTGCAAATTATGCTGACGGCGAAAGTGAAATTCTGATCGGGAGAGTCCTGAAAGATCTGATAAGTGAAAATATTATCAGAAGAGAAGATATCACTTTAGTAACAAAAGCCGGATATATTCAGGGACAGAATTACAGAAGAGCAATCGAACTGAAGAAGGAAGGAAAATTGTACAGCGATACTGTAGAGCTTCAGGACAGGCTCTGGCACTGCATCAGCCCGGAATTCCTGGATGATCAGATAAACCGGCAGCTTGAGAGATTAGGCACGGATTATGTTGATGTTTATCTTCTTCACAATCCTGAATACTATCTCGAGAGCGCAAAGAAAGACGGTATGGAGATACACGAATCGCGTGAGATTTATTATGAAAGAATAAAAAAAGCTTTCATTCATCTTGAGAAAAAAGCAGAAGAGGGGAAGATCATATATTACGGCATATCATCAAATACATTTCCGGAATATGCTGATGATTACAGTTTTACTTCTCTTGAGGAAGTAATTAATATTTCAAAATCTATCTCTGAAAATAACAGATTCAAATTTATTCAACTGCCATTCAATCTTATTGAATCAGGTGCAGTCACTGTTAAGAATCAGATAAATAAAACCAGAACTGTTCTCGATCTTGCTTCAGAATCGGGGCTGAAAGTGCTTATCAACAGACCCTTGAATGCAATAACATCAAAAGGACTTGTCAGGCTTTCGGAATTCAGCACTGTGCCGTTTTCCGAAAAGGATTTTATCAATCAGATGAAACTCGTAAACCAGATGGAAGAAGAGATCATCAATGATAAATTGCCTGATACCAAATCAGATGAATTAACCATTGACAAATTCAAAAAAAATCTGAAATTCGGAAAAACGATAGAAGAAGACTGGAAGTTTTACGGAAGCATTGAGAATTTCAATGATATTGTAAACCAGAATTTTGCTCCCAAAATCGCCGTTATAACCGATACTGTAAAAGAGGAAATTAAAGATGAGCATCTGAAAGAAATTTTTTCTGGATACACAAAGGAAATATATAAGCTCTTAAACTTTGTGAGCAATTATTATAAACTCAGGGCAGCAAAAAGAAGCGGATTTATAAATTCACTCATAAATAAAAAACTTGATGAAAGATATCACGGTCTTACACTTTCTCAGAAAACAGTATTACTTCTGAATTCAGTCAAAGGCGTAAATTGTGTGCTTGTGGGAATGAGAAATGAAAAATATGTTGAAGACATGATACCGGTACAGGGAAAAGATGATGTAACAAATGCCGAAGAGATAATAAAGTATGTATCTATGGAAATTCAAAATGCGGAAACTTAATCAAAGCCATTTTAACATTTGAAAGAAAAGAAACAAAGAAGGCAATCCGGACAAACCCGGCAGCAATTTGAAAGAAATGATAAACTGAAATTCATTCTGATAATCAGTCTCAGTCTGGTATCAGCAGTTTTAATATATTTTTATATTACGACTGATAAGGAACATCACGGGCAGGAAAAAGATGCTGAAACTATAGTTTCGTTTACTCCCGAAAAACTGGATTCAGAGACTGATTCTGTTTTACATACATTCGGAATTCAGAAGGAATGGATAAAAAAGATCAATCCAAAGGATAAGGATCTGAAAAAAGTATCTGAGCAAAATAAAGATATACTGATCGCAAAAGAAGTCTTTCTGCCCCGTGATCTGCCTATCATAGAATTAAATCTTGATATGACAAATTATCTGCACAGCAGAAAACTGGAATCAGAAGTAGTAGAGGATCCGAGAACAAGGAATCTGACAATGACCTTGTTCAATAAGAATGATACATCAGATAAACCTGCAGGTTTGATCAAATTCAATTTTAAGGATTCACTCAGCAGAAATGCTTCAGATGTATGTATAGTTATAGACAGTATTGATGCGATTTCAATTGGAGATGCTGAAGAGATACTGAATTCCAACAGGGAGTTTTCCGTATTTCTCCCTCTGAGAAATGACAAAGCAGAATACCAGTCGCTTGTGACGGAACAGAAAACAGATCATCTTATAAAATTTTATACCGGTAATGAAGATGATATACTGGCTGATTTCAGGGATGACATGAAAGAGAGTCAGTGGAAATCCAAAGTCAAATCAGCTTCGATCAGTTTTGCAAATTCAGGAGGAATAATTTTATACAATACAGGTAGCAATAATGAGTTTTACAATAATGTAAAAGAAGAATTCAGGAATAATAATATGAAGGTATATGAAGATACTATTTTTACTGAATTCGGGCGGGGAGAGAATAAGATCAGTTCACTGATCGAAAACATAAAAAGCGGTAACAAGAACGGTAAGAGAGTAATGTATTTCAGTATCTTTTTTACAATTGATGAATTCAGGGAATATGAAAGGAAAATTCAGGAGTTAAAAAAAAGCGGTTATAAATTTAATAATTTCAGTGAGACATTTAAAAAAAATTAAACCGGAACAGGAAATATGAAGTCACAGCATGAAACATATATGGGATATGCGTTTAAGGAAGCGGAAATGGCTTATGAAAAAGGAGAGATCCCCGTTGGCTGTATAATAGTCTTTCAGAACAGTATAATTGCAAAAGCTCATAATCAGGTTGAAACTCTGAAAGACCCGACTGCTCATGCCGAGATACTGGCTATTACATCAGCGGCGGCATTTCTTCAGTCAAAGCAGCTTGCAGGCTGTTCGGTCTATGTAACACTCGAGCCGTGCGCAATGTGCGCCGGAGCTATAGTTTTATCGAAAGCGGAGAATCTGTATTTTGGAGCATACGATATTAAAAGCGGCGCCTGCGGGAGCATATTGAATATTACAAACAATAAAGAGCTTAATCACAAGCCTGTAGTAACGGGGGGAATACTTGATCAGAAATGCAGGGACATTCTGAAAAGTTTTTTTGAAGTCAGAAGGGATTAATAATTAAAAGATAAAATTCATTCATCAGATTTTTCTGACAGTAACCGGCTGACTGTATTGCTCAATGCTATAAATTCTGACGGCTTAAGATTTTCAGGTCTTCTTGTAAAATCAAATCCGGTTATTTCATTCTCATTTAACTCATATCTTTCCATAAATTTTTTTAAAGAATTTCTCATTGTCTTTCTTCTCTGACCAAAACTTTCTCTCACGATTTCTTTGAACAAGACTTTATCTTTCAATCCGGAAGTGTCTTTGTCAAAATGAAATTTTACAACCGAAGAAGTTACATTCGGCTTCGGGAAAAAAGCAGTCGGCGGGACATGAAACAACAATTCCGATCTGGTATAAAACTGTGACTGCACGGCAAGTATTCCGTAATCCTTGGTGTCCGGCGCTGAGACAAGTCTCTTTGCAACTTCACGCTGCATCATCAGCACGGCAGATTCTATTAATCCGGATTGGGAGAAAAGTTTAAATAAAATTTCGGTGGTAATATTATAAGGTATGTTACCGATTATTTTCAGTTTTGCATTTGAATCCGGCAGAATACCGAAATCTTTTTCAAGATCAGTTTTCAGAAAGTCTTTGTGAATGAGATTTATCTTTCCTTCATGTTCTGTTTGCAATTTTTCATAGATCGATTTGTCGAGTTCGACGGCATAAAAATTTTTTGTCAGGCCGGTCAGATGTTTTGTAAGCGCTTGCTGTCCGGGACCAATCTCCACTACTGTATCGTTTTCCGATATATCCAGTGACCGGACAATTTTTTTCGCTATGTTTTCATCTACAAGAAAATTCTGTCCTAAGAATTTTTTGGGTTTATATAGTTCGTATTTTTTTGCTTTTGAGATCATTAAAATTTTTTATGGCAAAGGCATCATTACCAGCAGTTTAAGATTTTCTTTGGAGAGGTCTTCGAAATCAGTTGAGACTTCCTTGTAATCGCCATTTAGCCAGAGTCTTGCCTGATCGTTATAATTTCTGTGAAGTGGCTGTCCGGACTGACCTGTCGGGATGATCGACAAATATGTTTTAACGTCGGACATATCCGTGATCATTCTCATTGAAGGTCCGAGATAAGCTTTGAATTCTCCGGTACTGAGAGCTTTGGAAAAACTGTATTCAAGATTATTTACTGTTGTACCGCTGCCGCCAATCCTGAACGGACCAATATTGAGCATTGAATTCAAAGCAGGAATGATCCCAAGCGGGTGATCCATTACAATGGTATGAAAATTCCCCCACTGCCAGTTATTCACATCCTGACCGTGATTTTGTATCAGAGCAGAAACAGCATCATAGAAACTTTTCCTTATAAGCTGTACTTTCGCAAAATCATTTTCGAAAATGGAGCATGAATTGAGTTTCAGTAGTCTGGAAGTATTTCTTACAGGTATATTTTTTGTGAAAATATAATTTTCAAATAATTCATCTCCCAGCTGATCCTTATATAGATTTTTATACAATTCAATTTCAAACTGGGCAAACAATGTTGCCGGAATACTGTTTACCTTAAATTCAAAATCCCAGTTTTTAAGAAGATCGAGATAGGCCTTTATATCTTCAGTAAGATTTGTAGAATCACCAAATGATGAGAAGAGATATTCGCAGAATTCCTTTGCCTGAAGACTGTACACGTCCCTCTGAATGATCTTCATTTCATTTTCGGTGATTACGGGATTTGAGTTAATGATATCTTTTATCCTTTCGGCTCTGTACGGAGGTTCATAGAGATTTGAAATATAGTGGCTGAAATTTTTCAGAGGTTTATTGTTTGCCGTTACAATATATCCTTCTGCAGGATTCAAAGATTTCGGGAGTTCATCAAAAGGAATAAACCCAGTCCATTCATTTAAATTTATCTGATCAATTTCGTTTATGCCCGGAAATCCCGCGCCGGAATTACTTCTTATGGGAATGTAACCTGCGGCATGATATCCGATGTTACCCATAGTATCTGCATAAACAAAATTCAGCGCGGGTACTGAATAAGTTTTTAATGCATTCTGAAATTCATCCCAGTTCTTGGCATTATTAATATTGTAAAAAGCATCAAGTTCATCACTGATTTCATAACCCGTCCATCGGAAAGTAAGCAGTTCTCCGGTATTATCATTTCTGAATTTCTGATTTCCGGTAAAACCGGTCTTTTCAAGACTGGATATTACGGGACCGGTTAAAGTAGTATAAACCGTAAAAATATATTCATCTGCAACATCTTTGATCTTTATATTCTGAACAGAGCTGTCGGGAAATTCAGATCTGTTTTTGTAAATATATTTATTGCTGTCTGCTGAATCTTTTTTCAGAATAAAAAAATCCGTATCGTCACACATAAGATTTGTAAGACCCCAGCTTACTACATTGTTATGTCCTATGGCAACAGCAGGAACACCCGGTAGGGTAAAACCGCATACGCTGTATTTTTTCTGATTATCATATAAACTTACTTCATACCATTTGGACGGAGTAAGAAGAGCAAGATGAGGATCATTGGCGAGCAGCGGCTTTCCGCTTTCTGATCTGGATCCAGATATGACCCAGGAGTTGCTTCCGACATGAGTGCCTTCAGTACCCATTAACGTCCGGAAATCCTTCGAAAGCTTAAAAAAATTATGAGCTTTATCAGATATTGATGAATAGTAATTTTCTATCCGAGTGGGGTCTTTAAAATAATTATAACCTGTGCTTTTATTTTTTTCCCCGGCTTTGTTCAAAGAATCAGATTTTGGTTTTCCCTGGGATTCATTATTAACTATAAACGGTGCATCTTCGGGATAATCGGGAAAGAAATCCTTTGCTTTTTCGTATCCGAATTTTTTTACAATTTCTGCAAACATCAGGTCAGTATACCAGGATAAATTGAGTTCCCAGCCCATGAGCTTTACGAGTTCCAGCGAATGTTCAGGTTTCCACGGATCAGGTTTATAATTCAGTATATCAAATTCAAGAGGAAGATTAGAAGAGTTTTCTTCCATAAAACTATTGACGCCTCTGGTATAAGCTTCCAGTACTGATCTTGTTTTTTGAGAGAGTTTATCATATTGTTTCAGCACAACCTGGTCAATCCCGATCGTTCTGAACAATATATCATAATCGAGCAAATCTATTCCGAAGATCTCGGATAATTTTCCTTCAGCGACCCTTCTGCTGAGATCCATCTGCCACAGCCTGTCCTGAGCATGAGTGTATCCAAGTGAAAAATACATATCCTCTTCATTTTCAGCAAAGATATGACTTACACCGAGTTCGGTTTTATAAATATTTACTCTGTTTGAAATACCTCTGACATTTATCTCACCTGATTCTTCATAGAAGGATTTTTTGGTAAGGTTATTAAAAAGCAGACCGACAGTGACAAGAACTATTATCAACAGGATCAGTATTCCGAGAATATTTTTTAGGATCGGATTCAATAATTGCTTCTATGATTTGAAAAACTTGAGTTACAATTTATTTTAAAAATTTTTACAAGACTAATAACTCTCAACTTTTTACTATTTATTCTGGCTAAGTTACTCATTACAATTTTCTTTTTATAGAATAAAAAAATTATATATTCCGGCGCGTAATTTTTCAGAGATTAAATTCACATTTCAATCAAATTATATAATATTTATATTTGTTTCTCAAAAATACCAGATAACGGGATGTGGCGCAGCTCGGTAGCGCGCCTCGTTCGGGACGAGGAGGTCGCTGGTTCGAATCCAGTCATCCCGACGTATTCAACTTTAAATGCTCAATGTTCAATTATAAATTACGAATTTGCAGGAAGATCTTTACTGCGATCTTAGCAACTATTTTGCTCTCGAATACTTTGTATTCTCGGCAAAGTGGCACACCGGAATCATCTTCAGATACAATAAAAGAAATTACAATTCTCCACTGGAATGATCTGCATGCCCGGAATCTGCCTTACAGGGTATCAAAAAAAGATACTGCTACGGGTGAGAGTAACTCATATTATATCGGCGGCACATCAAATATGCTCGGCTACATTAAAATGCTGAGGGACGAAAACACACTTCTGCTTAACGGAGGTGACGATTTTCAGGGAACTCCGATCTCAACTATCACCAGAGGTAAATCTCAGATCGAACTTTTAAATCTTTTTGATCTTGATGCTTATGCAATTGGTAATCATGAATTTGATTATGGCATTGAAGCACTGGATTCAGCTCTTGAGATCGCTAACTTTGATTATCTTTCCGCTAATGCTTTGAGAAAATCAAATAATAAAACATATGGTTTGCCTTATGTAATAAAAGATGTCAACGGTGTGAAATGCGGCATTATCGGTCTGACTGCACTGGATCTGATGACCCTGACTCTTCCAAAAAATGTTACTGATATTCAGATGCTAAATACTGATTCTGTCATTACAGCGGGGATAGAATTTCTTAAAAATGAAAAATGTGATATCATAATATTACTGACACATATCGGAATTGAGAATGATAAGAAAATTGCCAAAAACTTTTCCGGAGACCTGGATATAATTATCGGCGGCCACTCTCATACTCCCGTTTTTAATCCGTTTATGGAAGATGGGGTCATAATCGGACAGGCAGGATCTTATGCCAGATGGCTCGGTAAAATTGATCTTACAGTTGATATAACCAAAGACACGATCCTCGGATATAAAGGAAAACTTATTGAGACGGTTATGGATTCATCAATTTATGACAAAGAAGCTGAACTCAAAGTGGAAGAAATGGTGGAATCAATTCAGGGTGATCTGCTTAAAGTAATTGGTGAACTTACCATTGACTGGAAAAGAGGTTTTACGACTGAGAGTAATCTTGGACAGTGGGAAGCTGATGCTGTGAGAAAAAAAGTCGGTACCGATATTACCTTTCTTAATTCAGGCGGTATCAGAAAAGATCTGCCTAAGGGTAATATAACAGTCGGTGATATATGGGAAATTAATCCATTCGGTAATACTATAGTTACATTTGAAGTCACGGGAAAAGTTCTCAGAAAAATGTTAAACAATAATATTAAAAACAGGGTAGTGGAGATCGAAGAACTTGGAGCGAGTGATATGATCATTTTATCAGGATTGAAACTGGTGTATGATTCAAAAAAGGTGACTGATGAAGAGAATGATTATATTGTAAGCATAACCGTTAATGGTGAAGATCTTGATGAAACCAGGCTATATACTGTTTCCACTAATAATTATGTGGCTTCGCAATTCAATAAATATTTCGGGGAAGTTGATGATGAGATAAAGATAACAGATACAAACATTATTGACAGGGATCTGATAATTGAGGCGGTAAAAGAACAGAAGGTGATTGATTCCGTACTGGAAGTAAGGATAGAGGATCTGTCCAAACAGGAAATTAAAAATTAAACAATTAAATATATTATGGCAGAGCAGAGAATCGTACATTGTGTAAAACTTGATCAGGACTTACCCGGGCTGGATAAACCGCCGGTAGGCGGAGAGCTTGGACAGAAGATCTATGATAATATTTCCAAACAGGCATTTAAAATGTTTGCCGATCATTTTAAAATGATCGTGAATGAATACAGGCTTGATCTGACCTCGCCGGCAACTGATAAGGTGTTTGAGGAACAGATGCAGGAGTTTTTCTTTGGCGGCGGGATAAAGCTGCCGGATGAGTATGTGCCGCCGTCAGAGGGTAAGTAGAACGGTTTTTAAAACCGTTCTACCGCAAAGCCGCTAAACTCTTTGTATAAAGTATTCCGGTTTTCAGAGATTATACTTCGTATTTACTTTAATCTTCTTATCCATCTGTAAAAATGAAATTTCCTGTTTTCAAATATCATTACAATTACCTCTTCAATATTACCCTGTAAGAAATCATAAATATGAATTTAAAAAAACTGATCATTCTTTTTTTTGCGGGAATTGTAATCGCTGCAGTTTCGTGGAAAGTTTATGACTATCAGAAAAACAGAAAAAATTATTCTCCGGTGATAAATGAAAACGAACTTATAAATCTGGATAATATATATACAACCTCAGATAAAAGCATTTCAACTTTTCAGGAGCAACTGAATTTGAATCCTGATAATACCGGCATATTATTAAAACTTGGTGTTGCTTACTATCTAAAAGCAAAAGAGACCGGGGATCCGGAATTTATTTCAAAAGCAGAAAACGCTCTGATCAAATCCATAGAAAAAGATCCGGAAAATTATATTGCTGTTACAGAACTGGCGAGGGTTTTTTTATCAAAATTTAATTATAATAAAGCGCTTGAAACATCCCTGAAGGCAATTGAAATAAATCCTTACAGTACTTATCCTTACGGTGTCCTTTCGGAAGTCCAGATAAAGCTTGGAATGTATGATAAAGCTTCTGAAACTCTGCAAAAATTATCTGATACAAGAAAAAATCCTGTTTATTTTTCCGGAGTGTCAGAATTAAAAAATATAAAAGGCGATACTCGGAGCGCCATCGATGAAATGAGATCAGCGGTTTCAGCCGGTTTACCGACAGCTGAAAACACAGCCTGGAACAGGTTCAGGCTTGGCATGCTTTTCTATAACTCCGGCGATCCAAAAACCGCGGAAGAAATATTCGGATTTTTAATTAAGGATTTTCCGGAATACGGACAGGGATATTTTGCAATGGGAAAGATTAAACTTCACAAAAAAGAGTATCCGGAGTCAATTGAGTTATTTACTAAAGCTGTTGATATTTTACCAATACCGGAATTTCTGATCAGTCTTGGTGATGCATATCTTCTTTCCGGTGATAATAAAAGTTCAGATGAAATTTACCTTAAAGCAAAATCGGTAATTGAAAAATACAAGCAGTATGGTTATGATACTGATATTGAATTTTCAGATTTTTATGCGGACCGGAATTATCAGTTGCAGGAAACACTGGAGAAGATCAGAAAAATCCATGATGCGGGAAACCAAAGTATTGAATTGTATAATTCGTTTGCCTGGTTATGTTACAAACTTGACAACAATATTGAAGCATTAAAGAACATTGATTCGGCACTCAGTACCGGCATTAAAGATCCTTTGATATTTTTCCATGCAGGAAAAATTTTTGAAAAAGCAGGTCAGATTGAAAAGTCAAAAGAATATCTGGATTTTGCATTAAAAATTAATCCATATTACGAAATACTTTATTCTAAATAAAATTGAATATATCCCGTATAAAATTTAAACATTTACCTATCTTAAAATCACCGGCTTTTAGTTGAAGATAATCCTGTTTTTCTTGACCACAAAAAAATAAATTGACATTCCTGATTTGGAATCTTACGTTTAAAAAAAATCAAGAACAATATTTGCAGAATTTTTAGCATATCATAAATAGCTTCAGAAGTTTTTTCAAACTCACAACCACATAATACTAATTTTTTTTATATATAAAAAAACTTTTTTTATTTAAATGTTTTATTTTTTTAATTTAAAAATTGAGAATTCAAATTGAATAATAAAATAATATCTGCAATAATTATATTCTTCTCGGTAAATATAACTGAAGCGCAGGAAGAACCAAAGAATATCTTTAAAAATTTTGAACCGGGATATTTTAAAGCAAGTCTTTCTGCCGGAACTACCGGAATTTTAAACTCAAAGAGAGGCAATATTTCAAAATCTCCGGGGTTTGTTTACACTCTGGATGTTTCATTTAACTCCGCTGAAAATGTGGCTTTTTTCTTTAATTACACTTCATCTTATTTTTCCGGTAATAGTTACCATTCCGAAATACTCAGCGGATTATATAACAGTAAAAATATTAACTTCACACAATTAACTATTGGTCCCAGATTTTTTTCAGATAATAAGAATTTATTTGTGGATGGAAGCGCAGGTTATTTTAACATGGACGGTAAAGATTATCCCGGATTCACCGCCGGTCTGGGCGGAAATTTTGAGATCACAGATGCATTGGGGTTTAATTTAACAGCCAGAATGAATGCGGCTGATGTATTCAATAATCCTTTTACTTATTATAATATAACCGCAGGTATCTCGTACCGGAATATAAAAAATCATTCTCCTGAAAAAATAACCGGCAGTAAAATTTCAATAAGTGCTTTGGCGGGATCTTACGGAAGAAATCAAAATGAACCTCAGGGAGTTTCGTTTGGCGCGGAGATCTCATATGCTGCCACGCGAAAATCATCAATGCTCTTTAATTACATATATACAAACAGCAAAACAGAATACCCGGAGCGCAGCGGAATACCGCGCTCCTATGATTTTTCACATTCCGAAATTACAGGGGGGATAAGGTATTATTTGTTCGGAGACAATCTAAAACTGTTTGTTGAAGGCCTTTCGGGATTATACATGTTATCATTTAAAGATTCCGAAAACTTATATAACAAATCAAACTCATTCTATGGCTTTACAGTTGGCGCGGGTGTGGAATTTAAATTGATCAAAGATCTTTCCGGAATTGCAAAAACAGACTTAAGTTCTTACATCACTGAGGGTTCGTATCTGGGAATTTTCGGCGGTTTGAAATTTTCTCTTTGATTCGGGAACGGAATTTGTATCAGTTTGATAATCAAAAACTGTATTCATGAAGTTCTTTTTCCTGCTCAACAATCTCTTTGAGCTGATTCAAAAACCACTTGTCAATTTTAGTTGTGTTGTGAATTTCATCTACAGATGCATCAAGAAGCATCGCATACCGAAGGAAAAAAATATTGTCGCTTCGCGGAGTTTGCAGTTTCATAAGTACTTTCAGCTTCAGTCCGGCTTTTTCTTCGTCTGTCAGTGATGTAAGATATTCATAAGAGAAAATATCTTTGCCGTCTGCGCCGAATCCTGATCTGCCTAATTCAAGCGAACGAATTCCTTTCTGTAATGCTTCTTTAAAATTCCTCCCGAAAGACATTACCTCACCGACTGATTTCATCTGAACTCCAAGCACGTCATTATCCGGATTAGCCGAACGGAACTTATCAAAATCCCATCTCGGTATCTTTACCACTATATAATCTATTACTGGTTCGAAACATGAAGGTGTTGTTTTAGTAATGTCATTTGGTATTTCATCAAGAGTATATCCGACCGCCAGTTTTGCTGCGATCTTTGCGATCGGAAAACCGGTTGCTTTAGATGCCAGCGCCGAACTCCGGGAAACCCTCGGATTCATCTCTATCACGATCACTCTTCCGTTTTCCGGATTGACTGAAAATTGAATGTTTGATCCGCCGGTTTCAACTCCTATTTCGGATATGATCTTCTTTGCCGCATCCCGAAGTTCCTGATACTGTTTGTCACTTAATGTCTGCGAAGGCGCGACTGTAATGGAATCACCTGTATGCACTCCCATAGGATCAAAATTTTCAATCGAACAGATCACTACAAAATTATCATTGACATCTCTCATAACCTCAAGCTCAAATTCTTTCCAGCCGATAAGTGATTCTTCTATCAGAACTTCATTAGTAGGAGATGCGTCAAGTCCGCGGTTTACAAGGGATTCAAATTCTTCTATGTTATAAGCAATTCCACCGCCCGTGCCGCCCAGTGTAAATGAAGGACGAATTATCATCGGAAAACCGGTTTCCTCAGCAAACTCTTTAGCTTCTGAAAATCTGTGAATGAATTTACCTTTAGCTACTTCAAGACCGATTTTTATCATAGCGTCGTGAAATAGTTCGCGGGACTCTGCTTTTCTGATTGAGTCAACTTTTGCTCCGATCAGTTCTACATTGTATTTCTTTAATATCCCTTTCTCGTAAAGATCCATTGCAGCATTAAGCGCAGTCTGCCCGCCCATAGTCGGAAGTATCGCATCGGGTTTTTCTTTCTGAATTATTTTTTCGATGTAATAGCTTGTTATAGGTTCAATATATGTAGCATCTGCAATTTCCGGATCGGTCATGATCGTGGCCGGATTTGAATTTATCAGTACTACTCTGTAACCTTCTTCCTTAAGAGCTTTCACTGCCTGCGTCCCGGAATAATCAAACTCACAAGCCTGTCCGATTACTATCGGACCGCTGCCTATGATAAGAATGGTTTTTAGATCTGTTCGTTTTGGCAATTTCGAATTTTATGAAATGTTGAAAAGATAATTATTATAATGACAATAAAGATAAAAATGTTTAACTGTTTTTTAGTTTCATTTACTGATTATCTGGAAATTTTTAAGATCAGTGAACACCGTTGGATGAAACTTTCTTTGAGGTAATTTTTTTCCGCATATCCTCTTTTACCTCTTTCTCATGTTTCTTAATAACTTTTTTTACAAATGATTCCTGAATATTTATTTTCTCAAACGGCTCTTCGGAGATCTTCAGTAGCTCTTCCTTTCTTGTATAATTTCCGTTGCTGCCCATTACCCATGTTTTAGATGTATCGGTCAGATACATTCTCAGGATATCTATAAGATCTTCTTTTATCCGGTTGTCTTCGATCGGAAATAATGTTTCCACCCGCCTGTCAAAATTTCTTTGCATGATATCTGCACTGCCTACATATAAGTTCGCGTTCCCATTGTTATGAAAATAATATGCGCGGCTGTGTTCAAGAAATCTTCCCACTATACTGTAAACATTTATATTATCGCTCAGGTCTTTGATCTTTGGTCTGAGTCTGCACATTCCGCGGGTAATGAGATCGATCTTCACACCGGCTTTTGAAGCCTGATAAAGTTTCATGATCACTTCTTCGTCGGCCAGTGAATTATTTTTAAATAAAATGTATCCGTTATTATTTTCTTTATGTGACCTGATCTCATCATCGATCATTTTCAACATTCTTTTTCTCAGATTCAAAGGTGCTACCAGCAGTTTCTTATAGCTTCTTTGTTTTGAATATCCTGTCAGATAATTAAATAAATGAGATGAATCTTTACAGAAGTCCTGATCAGCGGTGAATAAACCGAAATCAGTATATAGCCTTGAAGTAGCTGAATTATAATTTCCCGTGCTCATATGAAGATACCGCTTCATGCCTTTTTCTTCCTTTCGAACTACAAGCGCCATTTTACAGTGTGTCTTCAGACCGGCTACTCCGTATATCACATGCACTCCCGCATTTTCAAGAGATTTAGCCCAGATGATATTATTCTCTTCATCAAACCTTGCCTTTAATTCCACTACGGCAGTTACCTGCTTGCCGTTTTCAGCAGCTTCAATAAGCGATTGAATTATAGGCGAATCTCCGCTTGTCCTGTAAAGTGTAAGCTTGATAGCATAAACATTCGGATCCTCTGCAGACTGAGCTATGAATTCGCTTACCGAAGAGAATGAATAAAACGGATGATGAAGGAACACATCATGCTCTGAAATGGTCTTAAAAAAATTATCCTCTTCTCTGAAATAAGATGAGATCCTTGGTGTGAATCCTTCATACTTTAATTCTCTTTTTTCAATTTTACTTAATGCCATCAGATCACCGAGATTCAGCATGCCATCAACTTTATATATCTCATTATTTTCCGCCTTAAGAATGTTCTTCAGAAAATTAAGAAGTTTATCCGGCATGTTCATATCCACTTCAAGTCGTACAAGAATTCCTAATCGTCTTTTCTTTACTTCTTCTTCTATCAGGGTCAAAAGGTCAGCAGCTTCTTCTTCTTCAAGCTCAAGATCAGCATTACGTGTTATCCTGAAAGCAAAACAATCAATTGCTTTCATACCGATAAAAAGTTTTTCCGCATTGGCTTTGATGATTTCTTCGAGAAGTATAAAATTATTTTCTTCATCATTTTCAAGCGAATAGAATCTTGAAATATTATTAGGGATCTGAATAACGCAGACTTTTTCCCGCGCATCCTTTATATCCGGATCTTCAAGAATTATGGCCAGAGCAAGACTTCTGTTAATCAGATTCGGGAATGGATGAACGTTGTCAATTGCAAGCGGTGTAAGTACAGGGAATATCTCATCCTCAAAATAATTATCAACTTTTGCTCTTTCCTCTTCTTCAAGTTCATTGTACTTAAAAAACTTTATCCCATTAACGGCTAATTCGGGAATGATCTCTTCCTTGAAAATTTTATGCTGCTCGTCTATCAGAGGAGTAAGTGTTTCATAAATTTTATCCCTTTGCTGCTGAGCTGACATCCCATCGGTCGTAAGTTCATTTACATTACTTTTAACCTGACGCTTCAAGCCTGCAACCCGGATCATAAAAAATTCATCAAGATTATTACTGAATATAGAAATGAATTTTACTCTTTCAAGCAGCGGCTGCGAAGTGTCTTTTGCCTCTTCAAGCACTCTTTTATTAAACTCAATCCAGCTTAATTCACGGTTTAAAAAATATTCTGTTTTTGTTTTGGTCATAAGTATAATTGGAATAATTTACTCTTTATAAGATTTAGTTTCTATGAAAAACTAATGCCATTTAGTATATGCTCAATTGAAAAAGCGGAGTGCTGTGATGTTTGAGATATATCTCCGGACAGATTTCTCAATTTTATCTTACTTTATAATCCGAAATTCGCTCAGACTTAAATAACTGACTTGAAAAAAAACACAATCTTATGAATTTTGTCAAAACCCCAAGTTCATTAATTTATAACTAAACAAGGAATTTATGGGGATTCAAAAAAAATTATTTTCAGTAATACTCCTTCTTTCAATCTCATTCTTTTTATATTCTTTCACATCCTTAAATTCAGAAGAGAAAGGTTCATTTCAAAAAATCTCAGATCTTGATCCGGAAACAGCTAACTGGCTTGAAAGAGTTGATTCTGCCGGCGGATCTGTGACGGAAAGTATAATCGAAGCAGTTGATGATTATATAAAGGAAATCAAAGGTTTAAAATATCAGACTGTAAGTATCAGAAATAAGATCATTCGTGAGAACTGGTTCTGCGGGGATTTTAATTCTGCTTTCGTTCCGATTTTCAGAAATGCCGGAGAGTCTTCTGAAATTCTTGGCGCATATAAAGATTTAAATAACAACTATCTCCCGCAGGATTATTATCAAACCGGGGAATTCAGCGGTCTGAAGGGAAACGGTTCCAGCAGATATATTGAGACAGGTCTTACTCCTTCTGCTGTAAATGAATTGCAGAAAAATGATGTGCATTTTATGATTTACAGCATGTCAGACTCCTCCGATGCAGGAAGAATGGGCGCAAGAGGACAATTCGGAAACGGTCTCTATTTTTATCCAAAGTATCTTAACGGGAATTCTTATTTTAACATTAACGGTACTGTAGAATCTTCAGCAACTTTGCCTTCGCCGGACGGATATATTATGTTTCAGAGAACTTCCTCATCCTCTTTAAATTCCTATTATAATAATTTTCTCATTAATACTGTACAGAATAATTCGATAAGCAAACCTGATGCACCTCTTTTGATCGGTGCTTTTAATAACAACGGTAATGTATCAGGTTATATGAAAATGAGACTTGGCGGATATTCAATCGGCGCAAGTCTCAGCGCTTCTCAGCAGGCTATCCATTATAATGCGGTGAAAAGATTAATGGGCAGACTGGGAAGAACAAATCAGATCTCTGTTACCGCTGATTTTAAATCAAAACTGTTTACTTTTACAGGCAGAAATTTAATAGCTAATTTTAAAACATATGAAGGTGGATTTCTTCAGTTTGAATTACAGGATCAGGACGGAAATCCGATTCCGGATTTTACAATTGATGATTGTCCTCAGATCACGGGAGATGAATTTTCAAAAGAAATAAGCTGGGAGCAGGGAAGCATTCTTACGGAACTCATAAATACACCGGTTTATCTCAGGATCAGGATGCAAAATGCAGATCTGTTTTCATTACAGTTTAAAAAACAAATGGCCAATACCGACAGCTCGGTTGCAGGTTTCAAAGCAGATACATATAAACAATTTTTTGCGGATACATTACTTTTCAGTAACAACATTCCCGCAGTAAGAAAAATGCATTCTCCGGTAAAGGAACCTCAGCCGGTCTTATCTTCCGAAATGCCATGGGAAGGAAATCTGCTTATTACGACATACAGTAATGTCGCATATTCAAAAAGCGTTTTTACCGGTGAGATGGTTTATAAAATGTGGCTTCGAGCTTCCGCTACCATTGGCAAACTCCCGGTTTATTATGAATCCGTTGACGGTATAAACTGGACAAGACCTGTACTTGAATCTTATAAATTCGAAGGCAGTATGGAAAATAATATAATCACTGATAATCCGACTTATCCCGGTGGTTTATATACAGTTGTTGAAGATTCTGCAATGAGTGTCAATGATTCCACAAGAAGATACAAATCTGTTTATAATACCCATACGACAAGAGCTAACAGTAAGCTGAACGTGTCGTTCTCCGCAGACGGTCTTGTTTGGATACCTTACAGCGGTAATCCTGTCAGACATATCGGAGAAGATCTTTCCAGCTCGGGATGGAATCCTGTGCTTGGAAAATATCTCGGTTACTTCAGAGACTCTCTGGGTATCAGAAATATCGGTAGATATGTCAGTGATGACTGGATCAACTGGACTTACACAGGCACAATTCTTAAACCGGATGTATATGATCCCATGACAACAGGTTATTATAATTTTGAAGTTCTTTTTAAAGACAGTGTTTACTGGGGATTCCTTGGTCACTTTCAAATGAATCAGTTTGGCGATGAAAGTCCGCCTGATCCGTCACGAACTGACAATACTGTTTTTATCGAATTGCTCTTCTCCAGAGACGGGATCAATTTTACGAGATGCGGAAACAGACAGCCGTTCATAAATTACGGTGAAGAGGGAAGCTGGGATGATCAGATGGTCTATACTGTCGGAGTTCCCATTGCTATAGGTAATGAGTTTTATATTTATTATAACGGATTCAATTTCAAACACATGTCACCTGCTCCTCCTCCAATAGGCGGCGGTCCGAACAAAAGCAGTATAGGCTTAGCTAAAATTGGAATCGACAGGTTTGTATCACTTACGGCGTTTTAAAGTGTGTTGAGTATATGGAGTGTGTGGAGTGTGTAGAGTGTGTAGAGTGTGTAGAGTGTGTGGAGTGTGT
>CALMST010000341.1 GCA_937872315.1 uncultured Ignavibacteria bacterium
GGTAGTATTTGCCGTTGAGTATGATATTTTTCATTTTAACAGTCCGGTTATTAGTGATAAAATTATTTAAATCCAACTACTTATATATAGCATTTTACACACACAAAAAAATCTTTTGCCCGGCTATCTGAAAAGGGTTACTGAGGGGGCGGGTTTATTCTCTTATTCCGGCAGCGGTCGAGATCAGGGAGGTTAGCTTAATTTCCTGTCCGGAAATTTGGACAAACCGGTTCTGAAAATTTTTTAGATTTTTTTAAATGTGTTGTCTGAAATTCTGGAAAAAGAAATTCTGAATGAAAAATTCATCAGTTCTCAAAAAGAGTTCGGTACTAATATGGCTGTTGTAATGTATATGGTAGATGCATTAAAACATTTTGAAGGACAACCAATTGAAAAGATAAAAGAAGCAGCTTTTGAAATTGCAATTTTTGGAAGACAAGATATTGTACCTGACAAAAAAGGATATAAACTTTCAAACGTTCCCGGAAAGGAATTCTCGGGATTTCGTTTGCTTGCGTATTATTATGTATCCTGGGCTCTGGCTATACCGGAAATGCTGGAACAATTAAACTTGCCTTATGATGAAGAGTTTAAATTAGCAAAAAATTTAAAAAAATAATTATATTTGTGCCAGAGATAATTTGTAAAGATATTGTTGAGAAACTTCATTTAATTCTTTCGGTCAAAAACTATTTTCACTCACCCAATATCGCCTTGCAACAAAAACTATATCTCCATATAAAAGGGTAACTCACTTTGACTCATAATTGCCTGTGGTATCGAAGAAATTTCATTTATTTTTTCAATTGAAACCCGAATAGTCTTTGCTCCATTTTCCTAAAGCACAGTCACTATTGGTTTAAAAAGATAGTTATGTCAGTTCTCGAAGTGTTTTTGTGATTTATGTAAGAAATTAAAATAGGTTTTTAAATTAGTATATTATATAAGTCAATTACTTGAATATTTCTGAGAACATATATCTCCTGTATTTTTCTATGATTGTATCGTTAACAAATTCGATGTTATAATAAAATAATTTTACTTCTAATGTTAAACCATTAAAAGTTAATGGGACAGTTTTGAAAATATCTTCAAACCCCTTTATTTTATCTCTTGCATTGTCTTGCCCAAGTTTCAAGCCTTTTGGATCAATGAAGATGATAATATATTTATCACCCTGTCGAAGCCAGAAAATAAAATCAGGATAGAAGTTTGAATATTCCCCTTTTTCAGTGTTGAAATAAGGAATCTTTATATCGTCAACATTCTGAACTAACTTTGAGAAATACCACCAGTCATATTTTTCTAGTTCTATTCCTCTTTCATTTTTTGCATAAGAAGCAAGTCTTCTATAAAAATCAAGTTCGCTTTCTTCTGAAATAGTGTTTTGAAATAAATAGCTGAAAGTTGGATTCACTAACAAAACAGGATTGTAAAAGTGCTCCATTAAAAACTGTCTGTCAACTTCTGGTAAACGAAGATTTTGTTCTGCATTTTGTTGTTGTTCTAACTTCTCAAATTCAAATAGGAGTTGAGTTTCATCAATTACCCCATCTCTAAAAACTTGTAAAATTTCCACTTTGTTTTTATACCGCTTTTCAATCACATCTGCTATCAAATTATGAAGTGTAACAACTTCATTTTGCTCTAACTTGGTTTTTATTTTCAAGTAGTGGTTTATGTCGCCATTTGCACCATCTACCAAATTTCTAAATGATTTTATTCGTTTTGGTTTTGTGAAGAAGTGAAAGTCGATAGCTTTTAAAAGTCTTTCAACGTTTTGATTTGATACTGAACCTTCAACAAAATTTGTCTTCATATTCAGTTTCTTAATTGTCTTGAGATGTATATTATGTTCAACAAGTAATAGTTTTGTTCCTGCATCTGTTGCATAGCTTTGCACGGCTGTTAATTCAGTTGGAGCAATTTTAAATCGGTATGGATTTAAATCTTCTATTTCTTCGTATTCAGGAACTGGCAAGTTAACTTTTATTGCATTTTTTACAATTCCGTCAATTTTTTTCCATTCCTCTTTTTCTGTTCCACTACTTATGTTTTGAATAATTGCCCCGATTGTTTCTTTGTTGGTTGAAAATATGAAAACGCTTTCTAAAGGTTGTACTTTTGGCGAAAGTGTATGTATTTCTTCAACTGTGAATAATTTTTTTTTATCAGGCAAGAAATCAAAACGGTTTCTTTTATTTGGTAATGGTTCAATACGAACTCCTCTTCCAATTGCTTGCAATACAAATTTCTGTGCTTCACTTACACCAATATTAATGAAGTTTATTATATTAGGTCTGTTACTATCCCAGCCTTCTGAAAATATTTTACTACCTAATAAAATATTAATACTGTTGTCTGGAGAGTTTAAATTATCAAAGAAACTTTTTGTAACAACTTCTTTATATGGAACAAAACCATCTAAAATATTATTATTCCATTTTGTTGCTTCACTTGCTTTTAGTAATGCAAACGGTTTTCCGTTTGCTGTTGAAAGTTGAAAAGCCAATTCATCTTTTGTTTCACATTCTATTACTTCAATACTTCCTGTGCCGGTAGTGTTAAATACTAACTCTTTTATGTCGCTGAAAGAAATTTTGCTTAACACACTTAACACATGGTTGTTAACATAACCACTACGAAATTCAAAAGCTCTGAATTTATCATCTCTCAATTCTGCCAATAATTCTTGCTTGGCTCTTTCAATATCACAATCTGTGTTGGCTGCAATTCGTGATAGTTCTTGGAAAAATATTTTCAAATCAGCATCAACAGTGTTCACTGTATTTGCAATCGTAATCATTAACGGGTTGTGATACATTCCGCTTTTTATGTTATCAATTTCTTTCTTCGCTTTTTTAACAACCGCTAATGCAATCAAAGATTTTAATACAATATTTCTTCTGTCCTCGATATTGTATTCTTCTTGCATCTTCTTGTTGAAGTTTTTAAACTCCTGTTGTGTTATTTTTAAATATTTACCGTAACCTGCATTAATAAACTTTTCTAAATTGAAATTGAAAACCGTTGTGGCTTTATCAATAGCATCGGTAAAAGTTGCAGAGAAGTTAAATAGGAAACCATTCTTCGCAAGCACTGTGTATATACTTTGATTAATGCTATTGCCAGTATCTCCTTTGTGTGCTTCGTCAAGTAATACATACCAACTTCCGAAATTTATACCTTTGTCATCTGTACCGTGTAGATAGTTGCTATAAAGAGTTTCCTTGTCGGTGTCAAATCCATTGTGTTTTATATTAAATGAATTGTAATAGAAAACTGTTATACGATTTTCTTCATACAAATTTGGTTTGCTGCGTTTATATTGCTCCCAATCTTTCAACTCTCTCAAGTCAATCTGCAAATCATTTTTTTGATTGAAGATGTGTACCTGATCTTTAATCTGATCTAATATTTTTGACTTGGGAGCTAAAATCAAAATATCATTTTTTGGAATACCGCCTTCATCGGGTTCTAGTTTGCTTAATTGAAAAAGTATTTCTATCAGTTTTATCATTACCAAAGTTTTTCCGCTGCCTGTTGCCATCCAAAAACTTGCACGATTACAAATTTGCTCAAACGCAACTGTGTCACCTATTGTGTCAAAATGTTTCTCCATTAACCTGAAACTTTCTTTATCGCTGCTTAGGTCTTTTAATAATGGAAGTTTATCGGCAACTTCATTGTAACCGTAAGTATATTTGTAATGCTCCAAAAACTTTTGTTTGCCTTCTTTGAAATACAAATACATGCATGTCATTACACTTTGCAATGCTTGTTGTTGATAAGGAAATAGATTTATCTGCTCACCAAATCTTTCCAAATTGATGAAACGATAAGTGTCGGGTAATTCTTTATCCCTGCAAAACTGTTCTAATAAAATTTCTTTATTCATATTTTACTCTTTGCTCTTCCACCAAAGTAATGTTTTGTAATGGTTACGAAAAATTTTATCATCGTAATTCATTTTTTCAAATTCTATAAAGCTTCCATCTTCAAACTCTACCTTTTCTTTATTTAATATTTTGATGCGTTTGCCGCTAACATTGCTTATTGATTCAGCTATAGCGGCTTCATCCATTTCTGGATATAGGTTTTGAAAATGAATTTTTACTAGTTCTTTTTCTTCGTCAATAATCATAGCACTTAATAATTTTTCACTATTACGGAAAGTGTAAATACTTATTTGTTCCAATTTGTTTATATTACCATCTTTATTTAACCACTTGGAATTGTAGCTTGCTCTTGCCAAACATTCTTCGTATTGTTCCAACTCATAATATTTGAATAATCCACCACCTTCCCAATTAATATCCTTGCTTAAATGTGATCTTCTATCTTTATCTATTGCTTTAAAATTAATATCACCATTTAAAACAATTTTTAACCGTCCTTTAATTCCAATTTTCATTTCATGGTTCTCAAGATAAGTTTCATTAATATAATTACTTTGTTCAATTCCTATCCATTTTCTACCTAATTTATGTGCAACTGCTAAAGTTGTTCCTGATCCAGAGAAATAATCCAGAACAATATCTGATTTTTCACTTGATGATTGAATTATTCGTCTCAATAAATTTTCAGGTTTTTGAGTTAAAAAACTTAGGTTTTCTGAAACTCTCATTTCAGACTGTGTGAAAGAATATAGATCATTCCAAATATCACCTAAGGGAAAAATTTTTTCATTTATATCAATTCTCTCCAAAAGCAAATTACTTTTTAAATCATATTTCTCAATAAAAAAGTCAAAATCCGCAATACTCTTTCTGAGCCCTTTTTTTGATTTCGAAATTAAATCTAGCCAACCAATATTCAATAGTGAAGTATTTCTATTGGGTTTCCAAAGTTTTATGAATTTGCTTTTTTGTTTATAAGCTACAAAAATTGTGCTGTGTTTAAGTACAAATCTATTTCCAAAACTTTTATAACCGTACAAATCTGCTTCTGGGTCTTTTGTAGCATTTGTGTCGAATGAAATTTCTTGAATGTCAAAAAACCCAAGATCGTTTAGAAGCATACGGCCCAAATAATTTGCATTTTCATCTAAATGAAGATAAAACGTCCCTTCTTCATTTAAAAGTAAGTTGACAAAAGAAAGTCGATCATTAATTAATGATAACCAAGTACTAGTTCTGAATTTATCTTTATAGATAAAATCTTCACCTGTATTAAAAGGAGGGTCTATATAAATTAATTGGACATTTCTCATTTCTAAATTTTTTAGAGAATTAAGTGCTTGCCAATTATCAGACTTAATTAATACACCATCAAGGATTTCCTCAATATTCTGAATTTGGGAAAGTAGGTCCCATTTTAACCAATTGAAGTGTTTTGTATCAATAGGAAGTTTTATAAAATTATTATTTAGTCTCCCTGCTTTATTAATGATTTTCTCTGGAATTGTTTCAATCATTCCTAATTCTTTCCATTCATCAATTTGATTTACAAAACCCTTGTCAACAATTATTTTTTCTATCAAAGCAATAGCATCCTTATCTGAGAAGTCCCTTTCACCAATTTCATTCAATGGAAACAACCGATCAAGAGTAAAAACATAATTCACCTGCTTAACAATTTTATTTTTCTCCCAAATGGATTTTAACTCATCTTCAAACCTAGCTATATAAGTTATTATTTTATGTGCTATGCGTTTTAGTTTTTGAATGGTTTCTATACGGCTTTGTTTCCATTCATTTTCAAGGTGTCTATCACCAAACAAGTATTGGTAAAGAAACATATCTAATTGTTCTTTCAAAAAACCCTCAGCATCTTTATGAATAAAGTAATCAACTTCGTTTTGTTTTTTGTACAACATTTGAGCTTTCTTAATAGTAGATTCTCTTTCTGTAAGATTTACAATTTTGTTATGTTTAGCCCAAGAATCCAAATCTTCTAAATTATATAATGCAAATTCAACTGTAACTGTTTTCGAAAGGTCGTCGTTATTGGTTATGAGTAAAGCACTTTGTAAAGATTTTGCTTTTAATCCTAACCTATTAAGTCCATTGTCTTTGTAAACAATATTAGGGATTGATTTATCTCCGAAGTTTTCTGCCAAATGTTTTCTAATTTTATCAGGCTTATCAAGTTTTAAATATTCTTTTAACCTGTCCCATTTTGATTGGCTTCCATCCTGATATACTACTTTAAATGTAACAAAATTAGCGTTAATTTTATTTGCCCAAAATTCTAATTTTACTTTTTCATTGTTTTTTTGGTGCTCAATTTCAGATGCATCAAAATTAAAAATCAAACCTTCTACTTCAAGGTTTTGCAAACTGTGATAATTGGCTTCACTTTTCACATAATAAAGGCGTTGCGTTTTCCAAAACAAACTGACATCATCTCGCTCGCTGTAAACTTTTTCGTATAGATTTTTATGAAATGGCGTTTGACTGAAAAATGGTGTACCAATTTCATTTAAATAGCTTTCAAAAAATGTAAAGAGTTTTTGAAATGCTTCTTCTCGAGTTGCCGTGTCATGCCCGAAAGTATCATTCACTTCTTTTTCAATAAATGGTTTTATATGTGCAAAATATTGACTTTTCAATTTCATTAGGTTTACAAAACCACTTTTTCCTTCAATTTTCAGTCCTGCTTCTCCAATGAAAATATTTTCTAAAGCAGAATAAAATTTTTGTTCATTTTTCATTATTTATTATCTGGTTTATTCATTTAAAACTTAATAAGATATTTGTTGTTTAAGTAATTTTTTATAAAAACTACATTTATCAACATGTTAAATAATTAAATAAATATTATAGTTAATTTGGGTACTTCAAAATATTAGTATGAGTTTTATAGATAATATTTTTGAAGAATTGAATGTTGATTACTTATATTTTTTTCAAATCATTTCCAATATATATAATAACTGAGATTAATTCAGCTAAATAAATTCACTTTTCGTTATCAACTTTTTAATAGTTTATCTTCATTTATAAGTTTAACACTTTTCTTATTAGGATTTTTTATTTTTTATATTCATATTAGGCTATTCTAATAATTAATAAAGACAAAACTAAATAAAAACTAAGAAAGAAAAAAATTATATAAACCGATTTGTGAAAATGAAAACCAATACTATTGGATTAAATAGTCTTAAATCAAATATCACAAAACCCACCTTCAGATATTTTTTCCTCAAAACAGGGCATAGGTTTATTCAAGTGAGGCTCCACTGTTCTTGCTGAGGGATCTGATATTTTTTTTATATTTCGAGGAATTTATAAATTTCTAAATACATAAATAAAATAGGAGCTTACATTAGACATTTAGTTTATCTCGACCATACATAAATGTAAATAGATCTTCAGACGAAGGTAATGCCGGACTGGGAAAAGTGGAAAATGCGGTTGGAGAGGATTCTTGCATAAGTTTTTAAGAATTAAACCTGATTTCTTATTCCATGTAATATTTTTACACAGAACAAAACCCCTTTATTTGAAATAAAGCAGTAAATTAGAATATTCAACTTTTACGCTTTAAAAATCCGATTTTTTTTGAAATATCATTTTTCAGGATTTGAATAATATGATCTATATAAAAATAAACCTCAATTATTAAATACCAATATGGAAAAAATAAATAACACAGACAAAATTTGTTTTAATTGTAAACATTTAGCCTGGCTTGTTGGAGTAGGGCAAGGAATCAGATGTTGTTATGAGTATAAAAAAGGAATTGGAAATGTAAATGGTTTAAAAGTTTGGCCTCCAACTGTCCCCAGCAAATTTCATACCTGTGAGCATTTCGAATTCAAAGAAAAAGAAAGTGAATCAGGGAATACAAATTAAATTGTCTTCAATTAGCATTTCCGATTCTTATTCCGTGTAAATTTTTTACACAGAATAAAAACCATCTCATCAGTCAAGCCCGGCTATCATAAAGGGTAAATGACCGGAGGGGGTATTTTAGTATATACCCGCCTGTGGTCTGTCTACGCGCTGCGGGAAAATTCAGTTTTCAGATTTCCTGAAAACCCGGATCTGAAAAATTTTTTAGAAATTTTTTTTCGGATCTGTCCGGATTTCCGTAAAAAAAAATTGGCATCTATAAAAAAAATGCCCGGCATTTACCGGGCATTTAATGGATCATAATCTAAAAACGAAATTTTATTTAACGAGTAACATTTTCTTAGTAGCTTTGAATTCTCCCGCCTCGATCTGATAATAATAGATTCCACTGGCAAAATTACTTCCGTTGAATTTAATTTCATAACTCCCGGCCACTTCATATTCATTTACCAGAGTCAAAACTTCTTTTCCGCTAATGTCATATATCTTTATTAAAACATTATGGTCTGATGGTATCTGATAACTAATAATTGTTTCAGGATTAAATGGATTCGGGAAATTCTGATTTAATGAATATTTACCGGGGATTCCTACAGTTACTTCTTCTGATAAATTGTAATATTTAAAATTACCGTTGAAATCGATCTGCTTTAACCGGTAATTATATTTCCCGGAATTTACATTTTTATCAGTATATTCATATGTGTTTGTATTAGATGATGTACCATTTCCCTTTACAAATCCTATCTTCAGCCATTCATTATCTGATGCATTAACTTTAGATCTTTCTATGTCAAATCCTGAATTATTTAATTCTGAAGTTGTAACCCAATTTAAGATAACATCATTTTCATTAACTGATGAAGAGAATAATGACAATTCTACAGGGAGCGGGAAATCAAGTATCTCGTCCGCTCCTTTATATGGGTAAAGAGAATTTCTTAATTCTCCATCTATATCATCTATTACAGATGAGACAGGAATTCCCATCAATAGAGTATCACCATATGAAGAAAATGCTAAATGCAGATCTGTGGGTGAAACAAATGATACCGGTTGAGAATTAGAATGCTGATCAAATCCCGTTGCATTAAAAAAATCCTGTATATTATTATAAGATATTCCTCCATACATAACTAAATTATTATTTCCTCCGTTGGAGTAATTATTGAAATCAGATGCTATCAATTCATTCATTGAAGATAGTACAGTTCCGCCATTTTTATTGATAATAATATTGTTGTGAAAATAACTTCCCCAGCTTACATATTTTAGATTCACTGTGGGAGTGTCAATTGATCCGCCTGTAATAGTATTATTTATAAATATTCCTCCGCTCTGAATATTGCCATTTATAAAATTGTTTGTATATTTACCAGTTATAAAAAGATTACCGGTTATTTTATTTTTTAATATTTCAAAAGTAGGTCCTCCGGCCCCTGATAAACTTCCGTAAATCGTATTGTTTTCAATTAAAAAATTATAACAATGTCCAAAATTTCTTACAGCTCCATTAATAGTATTGTTTTTTATTTGAACTGAATCAATTATTGCCTCTACAAACCAATATTCCGCGAAAAAATCCATTATTGTTATATTAACATTTCCCAATATTTTAACATTATGAATATCTCCTACAAAAGATAATGCTTGTAAATAAAGCCCGCTGTTTCTGAAATCATTATTAATAATATTAATATTGTTTGAATGACTTTCAATAAGAATGTCTGAATTAATTGATATATCCCGGATAGTAATAAAAGCACTTACTATGGAAATATGATTTATTTCCACATCTGAAGTATTACCTGTAAAAGATTTAAGAGTTAAAGTATTAAGTGAACTATTTCCCGGAATAAAATGAATATTTATGGTTTCATTATATATGCCTGTAAGTATGTTAAAAATAACCGGTCCGCTTATACCCTCCTTCTCAGCAACTCCCAAGGCAGAATCTATTGCAGGATAATCTCCTCCGCTTCCAATGGTATATGTTCCATTAAGCGGTACAGAATAAGAATTCGAAAAGGTAAGGATTAAAATAGAAAAAATTGCTAAAAATATTAATCGTTTTTTCATAATTTGTGCTCCCTTTAGGTTAAGTTAAATGAGTAATATTTATGCAAAAATATTAAAATTTTTAATCATTATAATGACAAAAATCATTTCGCTTTAAATTTTCTATTTAATAATTATAATAATAAAGTAAAAAAGGACTAAATTATTATTTCAGTCCTTTTTACTTTCAGAAACAGAGTAAATATCTTTAAACAATTTCTTTATATAGCTTCATTGCATTAATTTCCTCAAAATTCAGATCCCGTTCTATTCCTATTCCTAGTTTACCTTTATAAGTCTCAAGATCTGATTTAGAAAAGCTCCCGACTTCAGTTTCAAAAATATGGCAAATTCCCCAGCAATACTCGGAATCATCAGGATCCTGATTGATCAGATACCAGGTACCTGCTCCCTGAGGATTAAAG
>CALMST010000342.1 GCA_937872315.1 uncultured Ignavibacteria bacterium
ATACAAGTATTCCATCATTATTATATTTAGCAACAACCAAGTCTTCTTTTAAAAGTGGAGGAGGACCGACATATCCATAACCTGTAACATATACATTATTATTTTTATCCAAAACTATTGAAGCAGGTACATCAGATTTATGACCAGTCCAGTCCAGACTTTGTTTCCATTTCATTTCTCCGGATGGACTGTATTTTATTGTAAGCCAATTCTGCCCCCCTTGTTCGGATCCTTCATAGCTTAAACCTGTTACATATATATTTGCAGAATCATCAAGTACCATATCAATGATCCTATCAGTTCCATTATCGATTCCGTCATATCTTCTTGACCACATTAAATTTCCCGAATTAGTATATTTCAGTACTATATAATCTTGAGAACCACTATAACTTATACCTACTATAAGAACATTTCCGTATCTATCAATAGCATTTTTTACCGCATAATTTCCACCACTGCCTATACCGCTGTAAGTCGTCACCCACTCCTGCGTCACCTGAGCATAAAGATAATTACACGAAATGAAAAATATTGTTAATATTATTTTCATGATCAAAAATATAGTTTATGTTTTAAATTGAGATTATAGAATTGTAAAATACGTATTGTAGAATTTATGTAAGAATAGTATAGTAAAAATATATAAGAGAAATTAATCCGGCAGAAGTTGAGATCAGTCCTTCCCCAAAGAAGTTGAATCATTATTGTTAAGAGTTTCATATTTTGTCCTAAAATTTTTAGTATTCTATAATTGTGATTAGAAATACTTTTCCAATATTGTTGAAAAAAAAAATATATAGCAAGTGCTATTATTCAGTATAAAGTTTTTGTAACCGATGGAACAGTAATGCATCGCGCTTTTGGATGTCATCCTTCGTCCGTCCCCGTGATTTATAAGAGCTTTTTTACACAATTTTAATTAAACGAGCTTCAGCGTAGACTTCAAATCCTTTTATTCCAAATTATTTGTGACATATATGTCACTATTCACAAAATCATGTTCCATACATCTCGTGTCATTGTCCATTCCGCCGGTGTCAGGTTGCATTCCGCTGATGTAAGGTTCTGTTCCGCCGATGTCAGATTGCATTCCGCTCGTGTAGCTGACAATTCCTTCACTGTCACAGTTCATTATTCTAATGTCAGTATCCATTTTACTGATGTCAGCATTCATTTCATAGATGTCACATTGCATTATACCGATGTCAGTATAAATTTTACCAATGTTAAAGTCTGTATTTTCTAATTATAAATTCATCTTTTCGGGATTCCGATTCATTTTAGTGATATTGAATTACTTTAATCTGTAGTAACGGATAATTCTGAAAGTGCTTATTGCCTTTATTACATCGTCCGGATCTATTCCTGCAATGTAAAATATTAATTTTCCGATTTGTCAGTTTATAATGAAAATGTTAAAACTAATATCCCTCTGCATCTCAGTTTCTCCGCGTTAAAAAAATCCGCATAATGCCTCTGAGACTCGAATAGTTATCTTTTCTATGTTTAATCTCGAATTTAACCTGTTTATATTAAACGAAATTTTTTAGAATTAACACCTTACTCCTTATATATTGAACCTGCTGAAGAAATTTCTGTCAGAAGAACTGCATATTAACCCGGAATTATATATTGATAAATTTCTTGAGTTTGATAAGCTCTTACTCGACTGGAATACAAAGATCAATCTTATCTCCCGTAAATCAATATCAATAGAAGATCACATCCTGAATTCCATATTCTTCCTGACAAAACATGATCTTACGAAAGTCAGATCGTTAGCTGACATTGGCACCGGCGGAGGATTTCCCGGAATACCTCTGAAGATACTCTATCCGGAAATGGATCTGCTTCTTTTAGACTCAATAAAAAAAAAGATATTGGTAGTCGAAGATATTGTAGAGCAGATGAATCTTGAAAATGTAAAGGTTGTCTGCGGAAGAGCTGAGGAAGTTAAAAAAGATCCGGAATTCAGAAACAAATATGATGCTGTCATCTCAAAGGCAGTTGCGCCTTTATCCGAACTATATGAATGGGGAAAAGGACTTATAAATCAAACAGGCGAAACGCTTTGTATTAAAGGCGGAGATATTACTGAAGAACTTTCTTTGTTAAATAAAAAGAAGTATAATTTTAAAGCAGAAGTTATTAACTTTGAACCTGACATTTCGTATGGTATCGAAGATAAAAAACTTGTTGTAATCAAAAGAAAGTCTTCAATATAAATTCTCAATTAATTCAGTTAAACAGTAAACCTGTTATAATAATATATGCGTTTAAAGATCATTTCATTTTTTATATTCACCTTTGTATTTTTTAATTCCCCATACACTGTTTTTTCTCAGGATCACGAGGTCAGCGGTAAGATCACAGATGCCGTTACAAACAAACCTCTTGAATATGTGACCGTACAGGTAGCTGACTCCAACTACGGCACCACCGGAGAAAAAGACGGCACTTATTTCATCAGACTGAAAAACGGACCGGCGAAACTCATATTTTCCTATATAGGATATAAGACCGACACGACATATTTATATATTGAAGACAGCAGCATTGTAAGAAATATTTTTCTGAAACCTTCGGAGATCACGACTGATGAAATTGTGGTATATGGAGAAGACCCCGCTTATGAGATCATCCGTAAAGCAATAAAATACAAGAAGGAAATAAAAAACAAACTCAGCGAATATGAATATGATGCTTTCTCAAAATTTGTGATAAGATCAAACCAGAGTGATATAAAGGTAAAGGACACAAGCAATTCTACCGGTTTAAATATATTCGGAATTCTTGAATCCGAGACCAAAGGATATTTCAGAAAGCCTGATCAGGAAAAACAGATCGTAACCGCCAAGAAGGAAACGGCAAACGTCACAAGAGGATTTGCCATTCCCCTTATTGTTAATTTTTATGATGAAGCCATTGACCTCAATCAGTTCAAGATCCCGACCCCTCTGGCTGATGATGCGTTTGATAATTACGATTATAGATTGTTCGGTACAACTTCAATGGATTCCACTATCATTTATGAGATAGAGGTCATTAACAGATCCGATAATGTACCTGCTTTATTCGGCAATATTTATATTGCCGACAGTGTCTTCTCATTGAGAAAAATTGATCTTCAGACCAATAACGCCGGTAATCCGAGAGGTTTTGAAAAAGTTGTTTTCAATCAGAGATTTGCTTCTTACAAAGACACAAAAGACAAAGAAGAAGTTTACTGGATGCCCTCTGACGTTCATATTTTTGCAAAAGGATCTTTTGTGGGACTCATAAAATTTGAAGCTGATGTTTCAACTATAGTTTCGGATTACAAGCTAAACAAAAAAGCTCCTGATGGAATTTTTGATGATATAGTTGTAAAAGTTTTACCGGATTCAGAAAAAGATTCTGCCTACTGGGCTGAAAAAGGTTTAATAAAAAACACCGATGAGGAAATAAGAGCGTATAATATTATTGAGATTGAGGACAAAAAAAAATCTAAGGAACTTAGTTTCAGTCCTGCCGGGATACGGTACGGAAAGTATTTATATTCCGAACCAATAAATTATTATCATTACAATAAAGTGGAAGGAAGCGCTTTGCTTTTTAACGCTATTTACAGAGGATATCTCAGAAGAGTTAACGCTGAAGGTTATTTCAGCTACGGCACTTCAGATAAAAAATCAAAATATGTTCTTCGTTACAATCAGAGATTTTTCAATGACAAGCGAATGTCAGTCACAGCCGGAATATTCGACAAGATACAGCCGCTTTCATATCCCGATTTTTTCAGCCTTTCCATTTTCGTAAATACGGTTAAAGCACTGTTCATGAAAAATGACAAACTGGATTATTTTTATACAAACGGTTATGATCTCGGATTAGATTACAATTTCATTCCTCAGCTCGGTATAGGATTGAATTACAATCAGCAGAAACAAAGATCAGCTTATAACAATACGAACTATAGTTTTTTTAATACAGATGATGTATTTTTACCCAATCCTGAAATAAATGATGCATTCCAGAGGTCTGTCGGAGTTACATTAAGGATCAGTCCAAATAAGTTCAGAGGCGTTGACTGGGGTAATGGTGATATTTCAAGATTCAGGATCACAAACTTTCCCGAACTGCTTCTCGGATTCGGATATTCCGGCAAGGATGTTCTCCAAAGTGATTTTATTTACAGAAAATTTTCCGCAGCTTTAAGCGGAAGTAATTTCATTAACAACTTTCTGAATTTCAGATATAAAATGGTTTTTGAATCGGTTTCAGGTCAGCTTCCTTATCAGTCGCTGTTGTTTTTTAATGCCAATACAGGTACTCTTGATGCACCTCTCACTTTTACAACGATAAAATACCAGGAGTTTCTGGGTGATAAAATATTTTATCTGAATTTTGAAAACGATTTCGGAAAATTGTTCTGGGGTAATATTCCGGTCATTAAATCCTTAAATCTTATTGGTCTGTTCAATATGGGCAGAACCCAGATCACCGATGAGAATTATCAGTTTGCATCAAACAAAGACTTTACCGTTCCTAACCAGATCTTCGTCGAAGCGGGATTCGGCATAAGCAGGATCTTTGATATTTTCAGATGGGACTTTGCATGGAGACTGAATAACTTCCAGCCGGGTGATAACTTTTCAACAAATTTTATAATAGAAATATTCTGATAATTACTAAAGAACATCCCGACTTTGTCCTGTATCTTACATCCGTGAATTTATCAGCTCGATTTGTTAAAAGATCTTAAACATACAATTCGCCAGTCCGCAGTGTACGGACTTAGCAGAGTGGCTGCAAAATCGGTTTCTTTTATTCTGATACCCTTATACACTTCTAAATTCACTGCCGACGGTATTGCCAACATAAATTTACTGGAGGCTCTCTGGCAGTATCTTTTTATAATCTGCATGTTCTCTTTTGAAACTGCAATAATTTTTTTCTGCGCTTCGGAAAAGAACATTTCAAGAAGGAAGATAATACTTTTCAATTTTTTTATTCTGTCAGTTTTCAACTCCGTTGTGCTGCTGATGCTTGGCGGAATGTTCTCGGAAAATATTTCGCTGGCTGTCCTCAAAGACATACAATACACTGATATTATTTATTACTGCTTTCTGATCTCCGTATTCGAATCGCTCCTTGTTCTGCCGATGACTATCTCCCGTTTAAATGAAAAACCGACTCTTTACATAATCATCTCCATTTCTAATCTCGGACTGAACCTTCTGCTTCAGTTATATTTCATTGTGATAAAAAATTATGATTTCGGATATGTCTTTCTTGCAAAGACAATTGCGCCGGCACTGATCTTTTTAATTTTCATCCCATATGTCATAAAAAATATTTTCGCAAGTATCAGCATTGAAGATATAAAATCGATATTGAGGTTCAGCTTTCCGCTGATGCTGGCAGCTCTCCTGTCGATAATGCTGAATACATTTGACAGATTTATTCTCACATATTTCGTTTCGAAAGAAGACATTGCTGTATATACAACCGGATATTCCATAGGCAGCATGACCAACGCATTTATACTTGCGCCTTTTACGCTTGCATTCAACATGATATTCTGGAAAAAGATAGAGGAGGAAAATTTCAGAAGATTCATGACAAAGTCATCGACATATTTATTTTTCGCAATGATAGTCATATCGCTTGTCATAACTTATTTTATGTCTTACGGCATAAAGATATTTGTAAGAAATGAAGCGCTCTGGACTGCCGGGAATGTGATACCTTTCATTTTGTTTGCAAACTGTTTTGTTTCGTTGTTTATTTTCCCGTCGCATGATTTTTATTACCGGAAAACCACTTCAAAAATTTTATTCATTATTGCAATTTGTCTTTTGTTTAACTTTATTGCCAATGTTATCTTCATAAGTTATTTCGGGATCTATGCATCAGCTGTGATCACAGTCCTTTCATTCATGCTGATGATCCTGCTTGGATATCTTATCACAAAAAATTATTCCTTCACAAAATTTGAATCGCGCAAGATCATACTTCTTTCGGTAATGTTTTTGATCTTTGCATCATATGTTTACATGATCAGCATCAGCAATGTTTATTTAGATATTATTATAAAATTATTATTGATATTTTTGTTTTTTGTGATTTTACACATATTTAAATTTTTCGAACCCATCGAAACCGAAAGAATAAAAGGTTTCTTCAATAAATATTTATTCAGTAAGCTAAAATAAGTTTGACCTCTGATAACACGCTGAAAGAACAGCTTAAAAAAGAATCCGAAGATTTTATTAACCTCCGTTTCTGGGACACCTATTACTATTCATCCAATCTTCTCAGAAAAAGATACGAGGAAAACATTCCTCTTCATTTAAATAAAAGCAAAAATAAAAAATACAGGATACTTGATTACGGCTGCGGTGTCAGACCTTATGAATATATATTTGAACCATTTAAAGAAACCTATACAGGTATAGATGTCGGGGAAAATGCGCACGCTGATGTAATCATAGATCCTGACGGCAGAATTCCATTTGAAGATGAAGAATTTGATGTTGTGCTTTCTTCTCAGGTACTCGAGCATGTTGAGGATTCGGATAATTATCTCAGCGAATGTAAAAGAGTGCTCAAGCCCGGAGGGCTGCTTATCCTGTCAACTCACGGGACATGGCAGTTTCATTCGCATCCGGTTGATATTCAGAGATGGACTTCAATGGGTCTTAAAAGACTGATAACAAAAGCGGGATTTAATGTGACCGGATTTGTGCCGGTTCTGGGACAGCTTGCCCTTACTTCTCAGTTGCGTCTTACATTTTATGATTCATTCGTAAAACATGTTTTTAAACCTCTTATAATATTGTATTATCCATTATCAGTTGTTTATCAGCTTAAGATGAGACTCGAAGATATGATCACTCCGCAGAGAGTTAAAGAAAGGGATTCCGCTTACTATCTCGTTTTTGCAACAAAGAATTAATCTGTATAATAAAATTTACGAATAAAATTTAATGATAAAAAATTTAGGCAAAGGCATTTTAAACAGCAAGCTCGGTAATAAAATATTCAGAAAGTTTTATTATTTATCTGTCGAAATGGATCTGATGCATCCGGACCTTGATGAAGAGTTTGTAAAGCTGAAAAAATTATGTACGCCCCATACCATGACATCGCTTGACAGTCTTTATTATACTTACCGTTCGGTGAAATATGCAGTTGAGAATAATATTCCGGGAGAATTTATCGAGTGTGGTGTCTGGAAAGGCGGGAATACCATGATGGTGGCACTGACACTGATGAACATGAAAAACACCGACAGGAAGATCTATCTGTATGATACCTTTGAAGGAATGAGCGCTCCGACAGAAAAAGACATTAGCTACAAGAACGAAGATGCGGATATTGAATTTAAAGAAAGTCAGAAGGGAGATCATAATGAATGGTGCTATTCTCCGCTTGACGAAGTAAAAAATAATCTTCACTCTACCGGCTACCCTGAAGATAAAATTATTTTTGTTAAAGGTAAGGTTGAAGATACAATTCCGGGTACGCTTCCCGAAAAAATTGCTATCCTTAGACTTGATACTGACTGGTATGAATCTACTTATCATGAACTCGTTCATCTTTACCCGCTTCTTTCTGAAAAAGGATTTCTCATCATCGATGATTACGGCTACTGGCAGGGAGCGCGTGAAGCAGTCGAACAGTATTTTAAAGAGAATAATATTAAGATGTTTATGAACCGGCTTGATATGTCGGCAAGGGCGGGAATCAAATTGTAATTTGGGATTTGGGAATGTCGATTTGGGATTTTGAAAACAGCTGATTCTTTTTTGTTTAAATGTTTAATGGTAGTTTTTAAAAATTTCAAGATGACAGCATTTTTTTTAAACAGATAAAAAACATAATTTGGCGCGTGACAGGATATTATTTGTTAAGCATTACAAAACGAATACAAAGTTTATCTTTAATGACTGCGATATATTAAAGGAAAAATATGACGTTACTGTTTATAATGCTGTCATAAAAAAGAATCTCTCTATAGTTTTTTCTCTGATAAAACAATTCACTTACCTCCTCTTTAACACTCATAAATTCAAAGTCATATTTATCTGGTTTGCTGATTACCATTCATTTCTACCGGTAATGTTTGCAAAATTTTTTAATAAAAAGTCTGTGATAGCTATCGGCGGTTTTGATGCCACCGACATTCCGGAAATAGAAATGGGCGCTTTCAATGAAGATGATCTCAGGAAAAAGATCAGGAGTAAATTCCTCAGATACAGCCTGAAAAATGCTGACAAACTTCTTGTAGTTGATGATTCGCTTATAAAGAATACAAATAATTATATCCATTCGGATATTCCGGATGGTAAACCTGTGGAAGACGGAATACTTAATTTTATTCCGGATATCGGAAATAAAATAGAAGTTGTCTATACCGGATTTGATGAGATGTTTTTTAAAGTGGATGAAAAATTAAAGAAAGAAAACTTTGTCCTTACCGTAGGAAATTCTTTTAACGATAATGAATTCAGACGGAAAGGTTTTGATATGCTCATTGAAACGTCGAAGATCTTACCTGATATAGAATTTGTATTAATTGGTTTGAATGAAGAACAGTTAAAATCATTATCTGAACAAAAACTTAAAAATGTTAAGCTGATCTCTTATGTGAATATGGATGAACTAAAGAGATATTATAATAAAGCAAAAGTCTTTGCGCAGCTTTCACTTTTCGAAGGTCAGCCTAATTCACTTTGCGAAGCTATGATGATGGAATGTATTCCGGTCGGTTCGGATGTGAATGGGATCCCGGGAGTAATAGGTGACACGGGTTTTATAGTTTATAAGAAAGATAAATTTGAAATAGCTGAAAAGATTAAAGAAGCAATAAACTCAGATGAATCGCTCGGGAAAGCCGCAAGAAAGAGGATCATGGATAATTTTTCTTTGGAAAGAAGAAGGAATAAGATACTTGAGATTACCGGAGAAATGATAAAAAGCAGTTCGTAAGTTTGTAAAGCAGAATGGTGTTGTATTAAGCAAAATGTTTTTAGGATAATATTCTTTTAAAGAAAAACCTCCGAAGGTAAACTCCTCCGGAGGTTTATTTTTTACTTCCTGACTTCTCCACTGGGTCACCCAAAATTACAAGTTGAAAAAATTAGCAAATTTCTTTTATTCTTCCAAATAGAATAGTGTTTTAGTTCATGTAATTTAGATTCAACTATACTCTGGTTTATGTTCTTTCTTTTGAACGATCAAAAGAAAGAACCAAAGAAAAATCGCCCGCTGGTGATAAATAGCCGGAAATTCATTCATATTGGCGGCAAAAATTTCAACTCACCGCCCGGCAGAAGAACACTGCCATGCGTCTCAGACAAAAAATTTTTGCTATTCGCCAATACTCTGAATTTCTTTCGGCAATTTATCACAGGCGGGTGTTGAAGATTACATAAACTTTCTATTCATATATTTACTTTGAATTTATATTAGACTATAATTCTTAAAAACTCCGTTAGGAACTCTTTTTTTCTAAATTAAAATAAAAAACAATTTTTAACCGGGACAC
>CALMST010000343.1 GCA_937872315.1 uncultured Ignavibacteria bacterium
TATTTGTAATTGCCGGGATTAAGATTCTCATTAACTAATGTTGCAATTTCTTTTCCAATAATGTTATAAACCTTTAGAGATACAAATCCCAAACCGGATATCTCAAATTCCAAATTCGTAACCGGGTTGAACGGATTTGGATAATTCCCGAAAAGTTTAAACGAGTTTATTTCAGAATTTACGGCAATATTAGTGGGAGTGTCTTCAGCATCGATAGCATAGATAAATGAGCTCGGATCAATTTCGCTTCCACCGAGAAGAGTTGTACTCACATAAACTGTCCTTCCGTCTTGTGTAAATCGCGGATGATGAACAGAAACTACCCTTGGTACCGGATAGAATGCTCCCGGCAGAGGCACTGTCCACAGAAGCTGCCCCGTAGCTGTACTGATAGCTTTTATAAAACCTACATCACCGAATGTCATAACGCCGCCGGTTACAACCATGTTGTTAAGCGGACTGACTGTCGGATGATACATCAGAGATCCATCAGAATACTGCCAGTTAGGTACAAGGGTATTGGGATTAAAGGCAACGATGCGGCTAACATCCTGGCTGTAATAAACAATGCCGTCAGTTCCGACATCCGGCGGGCTCATTCCGCTGACTGTATTACCGTGGTAATACCACAGGCTGTGTCCGTCTACAGGGCTGTATGCTTCAAGAACCCAGCCGATACCTCCGGCTGCCCGCATATGTGTAAGAAAGATGGTACCGTCGGGTCCTACAATAGGCTGAGTTTGCTGTTGTCCGAATGCGTAACTCTGTCCACCAATCGGAACAGAAAAACGAAGCGAACCGTCAGACAGAGAAAATGCCTGTAAAGTGTAAGTTTCAAGAAGAGGATTTGGAACTACGTACATTTGATCTATCACACCACCGCTTGTACTTGGACCAAGAACTGTTTCAGCTCCTGTACCGCCATACCAGCTGATCAGCGGATTACCGGGATTGCTCCAGAGAAGTTGACCATTAGATGAAACAGAATTAGCTCCTAATCCATAATTATTTGCAGAATAAATGTTGCCGTCAGGTCCGGTTACAGGTCCTGAATTTATTCCCTGTGAACCAGGATCCGTAAACTGCCAGCGCTCAGTTCCGTCAGGATTTATGGCTGTTAGTCTCTGAATGCTGCAAACATATACCGTTCCGTCAGGTCCTGCATGCAAAGGTCCGTATGGATACCAGTTAACTTTGTGAATCCATTTAAGACCTCCGTCAGGAGTCAGTGCGTAAACATATCCGTCAGATCCATGGATATAAATAGTACCGTCCGGAGCAATAGCAGGTCTGAACCAGAGGTTAACTACATTGGCTTCGAATCTCCATCTGACTCGTCCATTTGATTGTCTGAGTGTGACATTAAGAGGAATTGTGTTGCTCATTCCCGATGAGGTTTCTACCTTCAATGTCAACTGACCCGGACCGGACTGTTCCGGAACATAAGCGCTTATCAGTGTATCATTCCATCTCGATACGATTGCGTTTTGACTCCCGATAATCACTCTGCTTGTACCTGCAGCTATTCCGAAACCATTGCCAAAAATCCTTAAAAGTCCGCTGCGCGAAAGAGTGTCAGCGGAAATTGAATTTATATGTGGTAATTGAGCTTCTGCTGATGAAGAAAGATAAAAGACCGATAAGATTATACAAAAATATAGTTTAGTTATCTTATTCATAATAATAATTCTAATTATAGTTTAAATTTTAATACCGGATTTTCCAAGATCTTCTTTTTATACCGGGATTATGTTTTTCATTTAAGAATGTTGCCACTACAAATCCAACAATGTTATACACATTTAAAGAAACAAATCTAAAGTAACGAATCTTAAATCCCAAATTCAAATTGTTTATTTCACCACTATCATTCTCTTTGTCTCACTGAATCCATTTACATTCAAAGTATAAAAATAAACTCCGCTTGAAAAGTTTGAGGCATTCCACACTACCGAATATGTTCCGGCATTTTTATATTCATTAACGGGATTTGCTATTTCCTTACCGGATGCATTATATATTTTAAGAGTAACATTACTGTTTTTTTTAAGCGAATAAGAAATAACCGTTGAAGGATTAAACGGGTTGGGATAATTCTGTCCGAGATCAAAAGTACTGATATGTGATTCCTGTTCATTAACATTACTGGGATTATAATTAACAGTAAGTACAGCAACACCTCTGCTTGCACAGCTTATCCATAATTCATAACCATTCTGTAAATTATTAACTTCAATATCATAAATTTGCGCATGCGGTAAGCCTCCGAATTGCTGCTGAGGTATAATTCCAAAGTTTGTTCCGTCAAACCAGCATAATCCATATACGGAAGTTGTTGTACTTTGGAAATTAGAAAACCAAAGTCGTCCGTCAGATGTGACGGTAAAAGGTGAAATATTATCACCCGGTATTTGAGAATTAGAAGGTGAATAAAATTGATATGTTCCTGTCTCAGCATTGAGTTTAAAAAGTCCCTGATTGCTGCCGACCCAGGCTATTCCATTCAAATCAGCAGCTACAGATGTAAAAAGATCACTTTGCGGATTTAGCTCCGGAAAGTCTGTGTTAAATCTTGTAAAGTTGTATGAGCCGTCCGTACGCAATGCTTGAAATCCCGAACTAGCCCAAACTGTTCCGGGTCTCGATGGATCTTTGCAAATACTGTTACCCCAGCCGTCAAAGGGGACAGAAGTCCATGAGTTGCCAGCATCATTATAATATTTCAGGTTGTAGTATTCACCTAAACTCCACAATCTGTTCTGAGAATCTTCTATTAAACCTTCTGATCTGTCATTTGAATAATTAAGAGCATTGTAAGTGCTTCCATTCCATGCATGTAAATAATTAAACATTGGATTGACAATTATCTGATTATTGGAAGGGCGATTATAAAGAACTTCAGCGTTATCCGTTGGGAATGGAAATGGATTTCCCAATCCATAAGTGAATTCATTAAATCCTGTCCATCTGGTGCCGTCAAATTTTTGAAAACCTCCGACACCGCTTCCTGCATTTCCCGCCATATAAACATTACCGGCATTATCTATAGTAATATCCTCAACCCAGTAAGTAAACTGTGAAGTGTTTGTAATGCGATATCTCTGCCATATTCCTGTTTGCGCATCACGTTTTGCAGCACCGCCAATTCCGCTTGCCCAAACATTCCCATTAGCATCTATATTAACGCCATAAGAAAATCCACCTTCTCTCCAAACACCTAAGCTCTGCCATGAGGAACCATTAAACAGAAAGACATTACTGTTTCCATCTATTATCAAAGCTTTGCCGTTACCATAAGCTTTAAAAGCCCATATACCATCTTCAGAATTAGCAGGAGGCTGTGCCGGAGTAATCCAGACACCGGAAGGATTTCTATAGTCCAAAGAATATATGTTGCCGGAGTTATTATATCTGAAAGCCCAAAAATTATTTAAATCGTCAATGCAGTCAGTTCCCGGTAAAGCTATTACTTCGCCCGGATTTTGATTTTGCGGTAGAAGTGTAAAAAGCTGTGTGTCACTGTCAAATGTTATCATGGTATTCCAGCCTTGACCATCAATCCAGACAACATATCCTCCTTCAGGCTTATTCTGTATGGAAACATTCTCGCAAAATCCAATCAGGCCCGGCCAGTTATTGGCAGAAGATCCAAAACCCCAGTATCTCCACTGATTGGTTGCAGGATTAAAATGAACTAACCCTCCATTTCCCCAGACCACTGAAAGCACTACCGCCCATACAGATCCGTCGGGAGCAATCGCGATATCCATTGTTCTCCCTCCGGGATGAATTGAGTTATCAGCGCCCCAGAATTCCAATGAGCTTGCGCCGACAGCAGGGTCGAATTTCAGGATTCCGCGCCATGTAGCCATCCACAATATTCCGTTAGCATCTTCTTCAATATCGCTTATGCGTGAAGACCCAACATCATTGATATCACCGATTACAGGATAATCAATATTTGAATAATTTATCCAGCGATTCTCCGATTGTTTAAATTTTGCAAATCCGCCTTCTTCCCAGACAGGTGTATATCCTGCAATGTATGGATCACCGTCATGATCTATCCAGATTGCTTCTACATAATCCCCCTGAATTCCGGTATTGCCGGTATTGTAATATCGCCAGGAAAAGTTTGGCGATTGAGCATTGGTTACCTGAATTGCGATTGCTAAAAAGAGTATGTTTAGTATCAGATTTTTCATTATTTATTAATATTAAAATTAATCAAAAATTTTCAAATACAATTGAAGTTATATAAGTAGAATCATTCTCTTAATATTTTTACTTTCAAAAGTCTTGTAAATATAAATCATTCAATCTCTATGCCTAATACAAAATTCTCAATATTAAAATCTTCATTTTCTTATTTAATCAGGAGCATTCTCTTAGTCTGACTTAATCCGTTCACTTTCAGAGTATAAAAATAAACTCCGCTTGTCAGTCCCGTTCCTTCAAATCTGTATTTGTATGTACCGGGATATAGTCTTTCATTAACCAATGTAGAAATTTCTTTTCCGGAGATGTCATATATCTTAAGCGAAACAAATCCCATTTCCGAAATTCCAATTTCCAGATTAGTAGAAGGATTGAAAGGGTTTGGATAATTCTGAGCTAAAACAAATCCCTGAGTTATTTCAGATAAATTATTTTCTGTCGAAGTCACTATGAGCTCTGAAGGGATTGTTTTTAAAATTGATCCGAGCAGGCCGCCTGCATAAACATAATTATCTGAGTTAAAATACAAAGCATACAGTCCATTATCAGTTACTGTCGGCTGTTCTATCCATGAATTTCCCGAATCAGTGGACTTGATTATAATACCGTTGCTTGCGACTGCATATCCAAAATTATTCCTGAACTGAATTTTATAGTAACCTCCTGCTGGGGCGTTCATTATGCTCCATGTAGTTCCGCCATCAGTAGTTTTCAGCAGACCGGAACCAGAAGAGACATATCCGGTATTCTCATCCTGAAAATCTATAGATGTCAGATAAGCAAATTGTAATGGAGATGCTTGATTAGTCCAGGTTTGTCCGGCGTTTGTTGTCTTGGCAATCTCACCGAAATCACCTGCTGCATAACCGGTATTCTCATTTACAAAGCAAAGAGAAGTGATCATACTGCCGTTAGTACTTATAACACCGGTACTCCAGGTTTGTCCGGCATTAGTTGTTTTAAGGAGCTTTCCGTAACTTCCTGCAACATAACCAGTATTGGGATCCGTAAATACAATATCCGTAAAAATTTCATTGGTAGTGCTGCTGTAAACATTTATCCAGTTCGTTCCTCCGTTTGTTGTTTTCTGAATGTCAATACTGCCGGCAATGTAACCGGTCTCAGAGTCAGTAAAACTAATTCCGTACATTGGAGTATGATATCCCTCAATCTGTGAGATCCAAGTCTCTCCGGCATCGGTAGTTTTGAGAATGTCACCTCCGCTGTATCCGCAGACTGCATAACCGGTATTGTTGTTGACAAATAAGATTTCGGAAAGGGTTTTTTCAGTAACGGTATATTGAGTCTGCCAGGATAATCCGCCATTTCCGGAAAGAAGAATAGTGCCGTATTTTCCAACGGCATGAATTTTTCCATCCGGTGTAGCCTGTGCATCCATGAAAGGTTTGGTGGAACTAAATCCAAAGTTCTGCTCTGTCCAGTTGATCCCTCCGTTTTCAGTCTTAATGTATATACTGCCCGCACCGATACCAAATCCTGTCTGTTCATCAGTAAAAATAACAGAAGACACATCCATACTTGTAGGTGAACCTGTTCTTGTCCAGTTGAGTCCTGAATTTGTTGAAACAAGAACGCAACCGTCTTCACCTGCAGCCACACCTTTGGTCTGATCAAAAAAATAAATATCCGATAAAGCCGGATTTTCATAATATTCAACAAGCTGCCAGTTTGATCCTCCGTCAGTTGTCTTTATGATCTCACTCCCAAGAGCGCCGCCTGCGGAATACCCGTTGTTTTCGTCAAGAAAGAATAGTGTGTTAAGATAATTTGCTCCTCCAGTTGTCTGCGTAATCCAGTTTGCCCCTCCATTTGTTGTTTTCCAAATCTTACTTTCAAGCTGAAAGAATCCGAGAACGTAACCTGTATTTTCGTTAATGAATTTTATATCCATTATTGAAAACTGGTCATCAAACGGACCTTCAACCGGCAGCTGGATCTGGTTCCATGATTGACCACCGTCAGTCGTCTTTTTTAAAAGCTGATAAAACCCTCCAAAGTATCCCAAATCATTATTTACAAAATCAATACTAAGCAATCGTGTGTTAGTTCCGGAAGTGAGCTGGGTCCAATTTCCTCCGCCATCAGTGGTCTTTATTACCGTGCCGAAAGCACCTGCCGAATATCCGGTATTATTATCTGTGAAATCCATTGCAAAGAGACTGTTGCCCTGAGGAGATGGATTAAGCCATTTCCAGTTATCGGGCTGCTGTGAATATCCATTTATACTCAGCATTGAAAAAAGTATTAAAGATGTTAATAGTTTAATTTTCATAATTTTATATTTATTTGTTTTCAACCATTTAAATTGATCTTAACAAAAATAATGATTGATGTAAACATTAATCAAATCAGAATTTTATTATTCGTAGGAATGAAGATGTTTACAAATTAGCCCGGAATCAGAGTATTTATAGATTCTATTTAAATTTATCATAGGATTTCAGGATTCTGACCATAACTTTTTAGGAAATCCGTTAAACAGGAAATGATTTGAAAAATCTTTGCTGTCCAGGATAACTCATATAACCTTTTTATCTTTTGAAAATGGTGGAAAAAAATACATAATAAATAGAAAGTATATTTTATACCGCATTTTTCAAATTTGTGACTGCTTTGTCATAGTAAAATTAGCATATATCAAAACACAATATTTAACATTTTTAAGATTTCCAAAGAGAAACATCGTGTTTTCGGGTCTAAAAGGCAAAATCTTTATGGACAAAGTTAAGAAAAAACTACAATTTCACTCAAAACGGACTTGATTCACCAACTCATAATGATTATATTAGCACTCTTTGCAGGAGACTGCTAAATAATCTAAAAAATCTTTTAACTAACATATAAACAGATAACTTAAATAAAACTAAAAAATGAAAATAAAACCATTAAGCGATAGGATCATCGTAAAACCGGCTGAAGCTGAAGAAAAAACTGCTTCAGGTATCATAATTCCTGATACAGCAAAAGAAAAGCCGATGAAAGGCGAAGTAGTTGCAATCGGAGCAGGAAAAGTTTCAGATGACGGAACACTAGTTAAAATGGAATTAAAAGTAGGGGACCATGTCCTTTACGGTAAATATTCCGGAACTGAGATCACACATGAAGGAACAGAGTATCTCATCATGAGAGAATCTGACGTTTATGCAGTAATCTAATCTATAAACATTTGAGCGAAACAGAGTTTTGCTGTCAAGTGTGTTCCCAAACAGAGTTTGAGAACGAGTAAAAAAAGACCTTTGAGTCTTAGAGGTAAAAAAAAATTTATAAATAAAAACACAATATAAAACATGGCATCAAAAATAATAACATTCGACACAGAAGCCAGAGCTTCCCTTAAGAAAGGCGTCGATACACTAGCAAATGCAGTGAAAGTTACATTGGGTCCTAAAGGACGTAATGTGGTAATAGATAAAAAATTCGGAGCGCCGACCATCACTAAAGACGGTGTGACCGTAGCTAAAGAAATTGAAATAGAAGATCCTGTAGAAAATATGGGAGCGCAAATGGTAAAAGAAGTTGCTTCAAAGACTTCTGACGTTGCGGGTGACGGTACTACCACCGCAACTGTTCTTGCTCAGGCAATCTACAGAGAAGGTCTGAAACACGTAACCTCAGGCGCTAATCCGATGGATCTTAAAAGAGGAATTGATAAAGCTGTAACAGAATTAGTTGCCGGATTGAAAAGCATTTCGTCACCAATTAAAGAAAACAAAGAGATCGCACAGGTTGGTTCTATCTCAGCAAACAACGACCATTACATCGGAGACCTCATTGCGCAGGCAATGGATAAAGTCGGCAAAGACGGCGTTATTACGGTGGAAGAAGCCAAAGGTACCGAAACAACAGTTGACGTAGTGGAAGGTATGCAGTTTGACAGAGGCTATCTGTCACCTTACTTTGTGACCAATGCGGAATCTATGGAAACCGAACTCGAAGATCCATACATCCTTATCTATGACAAGAAGATCTCAACTATGAAAGACCTTCTGCCGATCCTTGAGAAATCAGCTCAGTCAGGAAAAGCTATGCTTATCATTGCTGAAGACATAGAAGGTGAAGCTCTTGCAACACTTGTTGTGAATAAATTAAGAGGAACTCTTAAAGTCTGCGCAGTGAAAGCTCCAGGATTCGGCGACAGAAGAAAAGCAATGCTTGAAGATATTGCAATCCTTACAAAAGGAACTGTGATCTCTGAAGAGCAGGGTTATAAATTGGAGAATGCGACACTTGCTTATCTTGGAACAGCCAAGAGAGTTGTGATCGACAAAGACAATACTACGATCGTAGAAGGCGCAGGAAAATCAGATGACATCAAGAAAAGAGTAAGCGAGATTAAAGGACAGATGGATAAGACTACATCAGATTACGATAAAGAGAAATTACAGGAGAGACTTGCTAAGTTATCAGGCGGAGTTGCGGTTCTGAAGATCGGCGCATCCACTGAGATCGAAATGAAAGAGAAAAAAGCAAGAGTTGAAGATGCATTACACGCAACAAGAGCAGCAGTCGAAGAAGGTATCGTACCGGGCGGCGGAGTTGCTCTTTTAAGAGTAAGTTCAAAGCTTGATAAAGTATCAGATGACAATCATGACATCAACACAGGTATCTCGATCATCAAGAAGGCAATTGAAGAGCCGATCAGACAGATCGTCAACAATGCCGGGCTTGAAGGTTCGGTCGTGATCAACAAAGTAAAAGAAGGCAAAGGTAACTTCGGTTTCAATGCAGCAACTGAAGAATACGAAGACCTGGTAAAAGCCGGTGTTATCGATCCTACAAAAGTAACAAGAGTAGCACTTGAGAATGCTGCATCAGTAGCAGGATTACTGCTTATGACAGAAGCATGTATAGTTGAAAAGCCGGAGAAAAAATCCGATATGCCAATGATGCCTCCGGGCGGCGGTATGGGTGATATGGGCGGAATGTACTAAGCCGCTTCGCTCTAATTTTCAATTATAATCTTATATAGATCTATTATGAATATGTTATTGAGTTGATTAAAAAAATGAATGTGTATTTCAAAAGACCTTTCGGGTTTAAATCCGGAAGGTCTTTTTTATATTTATTTTAAAACTTTTTGTTATACCAGCCTTCACAATCACTTTAATGACATGATTACATGTTAAAATAATTAAGTATTTATTAAGCAGGCGGGAATAAAATATAATGTTAAATGAGTTTTAAAATGAAATGTATTTTTGCACATCACTATAATATTGTTTATGAAAACAATTAATATTTTTATTTGCAGATTTTGTATATATCTTGCAGGCACAAAAATTTGAAAATCTTATCCTGTGAT
>CALMST010000344.1 GCA_937872315.1 uncultured Ignavibacteria bacterium
TTAAATCGTGTTAATTCGTGGCAGAAAAATTCTCTTCATGAACAGGGGACTCTTCATATTCATTCTTAAATCTGATAAGTTTTTCTTCTATCGGTTTATATTCATAGAACTGCATCAGTTCGAGTCTGAACTTACTGACATCTCTCAGATTCCGCAGATATCCTGAATAATGCTTCCGGAATTCCATTGTTCCGAGTCTTTCACCTTTTAAATCAACGGCAAGCCTTAAGTGTTCTATGCATATATCAATTCTCTCCTCAAGTGTCGGTTCAGGTTCATGATATCCGTTTTCCATAAAAAATTTTGATTGTCTGAAAATCCATGGATTTGAAATTGCGGATTGTCCGAGCATTACAGCATCAGGTTCGAATTTTTCAAAAACAAATTTAACATCTTCAGGAGTTTTTACATTTCCGTTGAGTACGACCGGGATCTGAACACCGGCATCTTTTATCCTTTTGATCCAGCTCCAGTCTGCTTCGCCTTTATTACCCTGATGCCTCAGACGGCAGTGAACCGTAAGCGCCTGTATTCCGACTTTTTCAAGTATCTTTGCAACTTCGACAATAACTATTGAATTCTCATCCCACCCCAGTCTTGTTTTCAGAGTAACCGGGACATTTACATTGGTCAAAACTGATTCCGCTATCCGGGTCATTTTGGGAATGTCTTTCAGTAAACCTGCGCCTGCTCCTCTCATTGCAACATCTTTTACCCAGCATCCGCAGTTAATATCTATGAAATCAGGTTTAACGCTTTCTGAAATTTTTGCAGCCTGAACCAGCACATCTTCATTACCTCCGAATATCTGAATCGCAACAGGTCTTTCTTCTTCATAAAAAAACAACTTCGCCCTTGCTTTCCGCGCGTCACGGATCAGTCCTTCAGCTGAAATAAATTCAGTATAAACAATATCCGCACCGAGTCTTTTGCAGATCAGTCGAAACGGAGGCTCTGTGACATCCTCCATCGGAGCGAGAAGAATTTTGTTTTTGAATATTTTTGCGAAATCGGACAAAAGCAGTTAGTTAAGTTTGTTAAGTTAGTTAAGTAAAGTTAACCAAAGTAAGATTAATTAGAAATTTAATTTTGAAGAATTTTTATTTATAAATGCAAATTTTAAGTTAAAATGATTCTCTTCAATGATAGCCAGACTTATCCTACTCAAATAACTTAACTGATTCAACCTGATCAAACCAACCTCAAAAACAATAATTTATTTTTGCAAAAACAAAATGAACTTTTTAGAAATAAGAAAAGTTATGCATAATTGTCGGCGCCAGCCGGCAATCGTTCTTTCATATTTGTTCTTCCTTTAATTAGCCTTGCAGATGTTTTATTTGTCTGCAAGGTTTTTTTTATGCAAAAATTAACTTATATCCCTTTCTGCCGATATTTAAAAAATAACAGCAAATTTAATTAAGCCTGATTTTAAAATCTTTATTCTGATTGTTTAAAAGTTTAATTTCACATTTTAAAATATTTAAATAAATTTTTAAAAGATGGAAGTACATCATGAGACATCAGAACCCGAAAATGGAGTAAAACCCTGGAAACACTATCTGGTAGAATTCTTCATGCTGTTTCTTGCAGTCACTGCAGGATTTTTTGCTGAAAATTTAAGAGATAGTTTTGAAGAGGAAAAAAAGGCAAAGGAAATGGCGATTGGATTATATGAAGAGCTTGTACAGGACAGTCTGCAGATCCATAATGCAATAATCAGACAGAATTTATTGAAAGATGAAATGAGTTCGCTTATTAAGACCTTATCTGACAAAGATGTTGAAAATAAAATAACGCTTTTGACATATTATGAAGCGAGCTATCTGCTGGAAACAGATATGGTAATTCCTGCAAATGCTAATCTGAAGCAACTCATTAGCTCAGGCAGGATAAGGTATTTTAAAAACAAAGAACTTATTTCGGATTTAAGCAGATGGGATAATGTAATTTCAGTACAGTTTATGGACAGGCATGAAACCGATCAGAAAAGATTGATAGAAGAGATAAAGTCAGTTAACAGGGTATTCAGACCTGAAATTACAGATTCAATCAGAATGTATTCGTTTAATAATTTTTTGAATAATAAAGAATTAGATACCGGAAACCGTGCAAGATTTGAAAACACCAAAGAAAGTCTTTTAACCTATAATATATCTGATTTAAGCGAAGTTACCGGCTGGGCTTCTGAAAGACGAAAGAACGCAATTGTCAGATCGGAGTTATTTCTTCCTTTACAACTTTCACATATAAGAACGATCTTAAAAGATTTTAATGAAGAGTTTGATATGAACAGGTAAATCCGAGTATTACTTAATCCTATTCAATGTCCCCGCAGAGTCATTTTGCAGTAAAATATAAATAAATATAGAATAATGTTGAGCGAAAGACTCCGAGGATGTTGACCCAAAAGAGTTTACCCGCAGAGTTTTCCGCATAGAAATTAAACGTTTGTCGAATTGTTCATGCGGAAAAACTAAGCGGAAAC
>CALMST010000345.1 GCA_937872315.1 uncultured Ignavibacteria bacterium
ATACTTAATACTTAATACTTAATACTTAATACCTATAAAAATGTCATTTGAATTAAAAACACATTCCGGAATTTCGAAACAGGAAAAGTATGAATTGCTTTTACCTCAGATTGATGCATTGATAGATGGTGAACCGAATTTAATTACCAATCTGGCAAACATAACATCAGCTTTGAAATATTCCATGGATAATTTTCTCTGGGTCGGTTTTTATCTTTCGGATAATCTAAAGACAGATGAACTTGTACTTGGTCCATTTCAGGGAAGAGTAGCCTGCACCAGAATCCCTTTCGGAAAGGGAGTTTGCGGATCTGCAGCAGAAGCCATGCAAACTGTTATTGTAGATGATGTGGATAAATTTCCCGGACATATTGTATGCGACTCTTTGTCAAGATCAGAGATAGTTATTCCTGTTATAAAAGATAACCGGGCGATTGCCATACTTGATATCGACAGTGATAAGCACTCTAATTTTGATGAAACCGATAAGAAATATCTGGAAAAGATAATCAACAATATAAATCATATTTTTTAATTATGCTTAAACAGGATATAGTAAAGACAATCTCAAAGGAATCAAAATTAAAAAGAAAGAAATCCTCAAAGGTCTTTGACCTTGTTTTTGAAATGATCGCAAAAGATCTAAAGAAAAAAAAATCAACAAAGATCGAAAATTTCGGAGAGTTCCGTATTATCAGACAAAAAATGAAAATAGAATCCGGTAAAAAAGATCAATTATCGGTCATTCCCCCAAAAGATATAGTTAATTTTAAAACTTATTTTGACAAGGTTGAATAAATTTATAAACAGAAATGAATAAAGAAAAAATTATTTCAGCAGTTTCAATAGACCTTGGGTTAAGCAAGGAAAAAGCGGAGAAAGCAGTTAATGCCGTATTTGATACTATCATTAAAGTGATGCAAAAGGAAGATGAATTTTCCATTCAAAAATTCGGGAGTTTTAGAAGAAGCGGAGGCAAAGACAACGATGTAAAGAAAAAAATCAGATTCATACCCGCAAAAAAACTTGCATTAAGGATAAACAGTGATTTCAGAAATCTTAAGAAAGTAAAAGTAATAAAAGATCTGAATGATTCTGAAAAATTATACAGTAAATATGAAATTGATCTATCTCAGCCTGAATACCGGAGCGCTGATCAGATGTCTGATAATTCACTATCATCCGGCTGGGTAAACAGTAAATCCGGTTCCCGGAAAATTCTTATCTCAGATGACCTGATAAATCTGCACAAAGAGATCACAAAAGAAATAAAGAAAAACCTGTAAATGTTTTTTCAGAACAATCATTATTCATGATCTTTATTCCTGTAAAAAAAACTGACTCCAAGAAATAGCAAGCTTATGATCAAACATCCTCTCGAAAAGACATCACCGTTTTCTGTATAGAAGGTTTTTTTATTTATAAGACCCACTTCATGTATGAGGCTGGCTTTTTCATTTATCTCTGTTTCGAGATAAAAATTTCCTTTCGGGTCAATAAAATCAGAGATCCCTGTATTTGCGCAGCGGGCAATCCATCTTCTGTTTTCAATAGCACGGAAAACGGCAAATCTGTTGTGCTGATATGTTCCGAAAAATTTACCCCACCATCCGTCGTTAGTTATTATCACTGAAAACTCCGCTCCTTTATTTACAAAGTCAGCAAAAAACTCAGGATAGACAGATTCATAACATACAGCCGTATTGAATTTCTCTTCTCCAGGTAATGTAAAAATATTTGTATCATTCCCAATTTGCCAGCTGCTCAGACCGACTCCCCAGCTTATGATACTTTTTGTAAATGACAGGATCTCCTGATAAGGCATTCTTTCGCTGCCTATAACAAGTTTTATCTTCTGATGTTTCTGAAAATCGTCAGGTTCAATTCCGGGTTCGAATAATACAGCGGAGTTATAAGTATCGTATTTCAGACCTGAACTTTTCATTATCTTAGCATCTTCCGGAGCCAGGCTCTGATCTTCATAATAAACCAGATCGGGTGTTCCGATCAGCAAGGGAGTTTCTAAACTGTCACAGGCATTTACAATCTGGGACAATCTTTCTTCAAAGATCCTTTCCCTGAAATAATACGGAAGAGCAGTTTCAGGCAGAATGATCAGACTGACATCAGGATGCTCTGATTTTATACTTTTTATCTGTTCAATATAGCCGGGTATAAGGTCCTGCCGTTTTCCCGCCCATTTAGTCCATGGATTAATATTCGGCTGGACTATCCCTAATTTCAGTTTACCCGTTTCAGGATAAATATTATTATTCAACTGATTGAATAAATCGGGAAGAAAAAATATTACTAAAATTGAAATTGCTGCAATAATGTTTTTTCTGTTTAGTTTAACTTCTGAGCTTCTGATATTTTTAAAAAGGATGAAAAGAAGAACGCTCATCAGGCAGATCCAGAACGAAACTCCAAACATACCTGTATATTCGGCATATTGAATCTTGGAAAGATTATAACTCTGTGAATTACCTGCAAAAAGCCATGGAAAATTTATCTGTCCGAAAGTCTGAAGATATTCAAATCCAGTCCATAGAAATGGAAATGAAAGAAGCGGTAATATTTTTTTTTCCGAAGAGCTAAAGTTCTTATTCAGCAAAAAAAACAAAACCGAAGGCAGGACAAAAAACAGCGGATAAACTAATACGACAAATATCCCGCCCGCAATTAAAAACGAATCAGCATTCTCTCTCATTCCGCTTAATCCTATCCATGATACTCCTATTAATGATGCAACAAAGAAAACTGAATAGCTTCTGAATATTGTCTGTTTTATTCCGCTGCTGTTCAAAATAACATCGATCAGAAGCACAAAAGAAAAACAGATAAGATAATACAGATCGATCGGAGGAAATGAAAAGCTGTAGAAAATTCCTGCTGTAAGTATCGGGAGGAATAATTTTTTATTCGAATTTTTAAACACTTATATTTTATGTTAAGATCTTAAATCTTTTATTGAACAGCTTCCAGAAATAAATAACTGTCAAAGCAAATAGCGCTCCAAATAAGGCTCCGGCAGCTATATCAAAAGGATAATGCACACCGCACATAACTCTTGAAAGCGCAATTACAGAAGCGCCTGTAAAGAGAAAAACTTTCATTCTCGGATAGAAATATGAAAACAAAGTTGCAGCTGCAAAATTATTCACTGCATGATTCGAAGGAAAGGAATATGAACCCGAACAATTGATAAGCAGGTGAACATTCTCAAGAGCATTACAGGGTCTTACTCTCTGAAAGAACTGTTTTAATATATTCTCGGAAGTCTGATCGGCAAAAAGTATTACAATAAGTATCAGGACAGCTGAAACCCTTCCTTTTGTTCCGCCTTTAAAAACAAGATAAAGCCAGATCAAACCGTAAAAAATAAACCAGTGATTCCGTTCGGTTATGAACGGCATGAATTTATCCGTGAAAGGATTTGCAAGAGTTCCGTTAATGAAATAAAAAACTGAAGCGTCTATGGATTGAAGAAATTCCAAATTATAAATTAAATTTCATATTAAAAACTTTGCATAACAATCAATTTCAAAAAAGTACCGTAATGTTTTCAGCGATGCTATTATATCATTTATAGATAAGTACTGTTGAGTAAGCTGCGCACCCTTCTTTAGTTCCGACAAAACCTATACCTTCTGATGTTGTGGCTTTTATGGAAACATTACAGGTTTCTATAATATCAGAAATATTTTTTTTCATCTGATCACTGTGTCTGAAAATTTTTGGTTCCTCAAGAATTATAACCGAATCCGTATTCCCTACTTTCCATCCTTCATTTTTCAACAGTTCATATGAATCTTTCAGGAGTATAAGACTGGAAATATTTTTATATTTATCATCAGTGTCAGGAAACTGATTTCCAATATCCTTAAATCCTGCTGCACCCAGAAGAGCATCACAGAGAGAATGAAGGAGAACATCTGCATCGGAGTGTCCGTCGAGTCCGAATTCCGATTCTATCCCGACACCGCCAAGTATAAGTTTTCTTCCTTTTACAAGTCTGTGAACATCATAGCCAAATCCTGTTCTGATATTAAAGTTTTCCATTTAGTTTAAAATTATAAAGATCAGTAAGATATCAGTAACTTTCTTTCTGATTTGGAAATTTATTCTGCTTGACGTCCCGGATATATTTCTTGAATGCATCTTTTGTATCTTCCGCCATATTTGCATATCTCCTGACAAATCTTGGTTTGAATTCCTCAATCAATCCGAGCATATCATGCGTAACAAGGACCTGACCGTCACAGTCAGGACCGGCACCGATCCCGATAGTAGGTATTTTCAATGCTCTGGAAATTTTTGTTCCGAGTGTTGCAGGAATTTTTTCGAGTACAATTGCAAAGCAACCGGCTTTTTGCAGCAGCAGTGAGTCTTTATATATTTTATCCGCTTCTTCTTTTTCTATGCCGCGGGTTTTATAACTTCCGAATTTATTAATCGATTGCGGAGTAAGTCCGAGATGTCCCATTACGGGAATTCCGATCTCAACAACTCTTCTTATTGTTTCAGCAATATAATCACCGCCTTCCATTTTCACGGCATCGCACCCTGATTCCTTCATGATCCTTCCGCAGTTAGTGATAGCTTCTTTTACGCCGACCTGATAACTCATAAAGGTCATGTCACCTACTACAATGGCTTTTTTAACAGCGCGTTTTACTATCTTTGTATGATAGATCATTTCTTCAAGCGTTACGGGGAGTGTGGTTTCATGACCCTGGATCACATTGCCGAGAGAATCCCCAACCAGAATAACCTCGATACCGGCTGCATCAAGAAACTTGGCAGTGAGATAATCATAGGCTGTCAGCATGGTTATCTTTTCGCCTTTTTGTTTCATTACAGAAAGTACCTTTGTTGTAACGTGCTTTATGTTTTCTTTTCCTTGTACTGACATTATTTCCGCTGATTAAATTATCATAAAATTGTATTCAGTTTTCTGATTTATTTCAAAAGATCAGAGTATGAATTCTTTATAAACTTTGTTTCGTCAAGATTCAGAAGATCTGTCAAGTGAGACATTTGTTTTTTTGCTTTTAACAGATCCCCGTATATAATTTCGATCTCAAGAAAATTTCCCAGCCCCGAAACTTTATCCAAATGTACTCTTACATTTTTCAGAATATAGATCTCTCTTTTTTTAAACACTTTTATCAGTACACCAAATTGTCTCGTAAGAATGTAATCAAGTTCCCTGAAATCCTTTGTCCGGGATATTGTATAATGAGAAATTCTTTTGCCCTTTTTTTCAGCTCTGTCATAAAGAATAAGATTTCCTTCTTTATCATCGATGATCCTTAATTTTAATCTGCCTTTTTCAACCTTGTAATAAATATCAGTTTGCTTTTCTACCGAACGGGTGTAATTAGTTAATGATTTGCGTATTGAATTGATCTGAGAGGCGTTTTCTAATCCTGTTTTAATTTCTAAATTTTTATTCAAACAATCACTTTAATATTTTCAATATTCAGACTTAAAAAGAAATCGGCTGTTGAATTATCAGCCTTTGAGTATTCCTCTTTCACTTGTTTCTATAAACTCTACTATTTTTGTGATCTCAGGAGTCATTTCAAATGTCTGCCTGATATTTTTAACGGCATCCCCGAAATTATATCCTGATCTGTAGATCACATCATAAGCTTTTCTAATGGTTCCTATCTGTTCATTCGAAAATCCTTTTCTTTTAAGACCAATTACATTCAGACCTTCATATTTCATCGGATATCCGCCGGCAAGAATATAGTGAGGAACGTCTTTTACAACTCTGAAACCGCCGCCTATCATTACCCTTTCACCAATCTTAGAAAACTGGTGTATGACTACTCCTCCGCCGATAATGGCAAAATCATCAATGCTGACATGTCCTCCCATCTGAACGCTGTTTGCGATTATGACATTATCCCCGATCATGCAGTCATGTGCAACGTGAGCATAAGCCATTATAAAACAGTTCTTTCCTATGACTGTTCTTTTACTGTGATTTGTAGCGCGGTTAAGTGTGGTAAACTCCCTGATAACCGTTCCTTCACCTATCTCAAGAGTTGTAACTTCTCCTCCGAATTTAAGATCCTGCGGCAATGTTGCAACTGCTGCTCCGTGATGTATTTTCACATTTGAAGATATTCTTGCTCCGTTTGCGATCAGAACATTTGAAGCGATCTCAACATTATCCCCTATTTCAACATCATCTTCAATAATACTAAAACTCTTTATTGAAAAATTATTTCCGATCTTTGCTTTTTTACTTATTTCAGAATTTGACATTAATCAATTATAAATTTATGGATCTTTTAAAATTAATTCCCACGGAATAATTCCTGATATTTAAAAATATTAAAGGATAGTTTCTATGAGAATATCATCATCTCTGTAATTTGATTTTGTGATCATTTCGGCAATAAGACCCAGAGACAGAAACTGTATTCCGACAATTATAAGAAATATACCAACAAGGAACAAAGGTCTGTCACTCAGAGCCAGACCCTGAAAAACTTTAAGTATTACAAGATACAAAGTTATTCCGAATCCGAGAAAAGATGATATTATTCCGAGAGTGCCGAAAAAATGCAGCGGACGTTTCATATACTTGTTAGTGAAAACAACAGTCAGCAGGTCAAGAAATCCGTTAACAAATCTGCTTGCGCCGAACTTAGTAACGCCGTATTTTCTTGCATGATGTTTCACAGGTTTTTCCGTGACTTTGAAACCTGAAAGATGCGCAAGAGCAGGTATATATCTGTGCATTTCACCGTAGATCTTCAGTGATTTCACCACATCTTTTTTATATGCCTTTAATCCGCAATTAAAGTCATGCAGCTTTATTCCTGAAAGCTTAGAGGTAAAATAATTAAATAATTTTGAAGTATGCTTTTTAATGAAAGGATCATATCTGATCTTTTTCCATCCGGATACGAGATCATAACCGGTATTCAGAACGCTGACCAGTTCCGGAATTTCTTCGGGATCATCCTGAAGATCTGCGTCCATAGTGATTACTATATTACCTTTTGCTGCCCGGAACCCTTTTGCCAGAGCGGCTGACTTTCCATAATTTCTGCGGAGTTTAATACAATGAAACTTTGAATTTTTTCTGTGGATCTCTTTTATCTTCCCGAATGAATTATCAGTACTTCCGTCATCAATGAAAATAACTTCATAATTACAGTTAAGATTATCAAATACTCTTATCAGACCCTGACTCAGCTCTGAAAGTGAATCTTCCTCATTTAACAAAGGAATTACAACAGAGATCATCTGATTGTTTCTTACAACGTTACCGGATTCTGAATTTTCTCTGGTATGTTTATTTTGAGTTAAGGCAGGTTTTGAAGAATTATCCGCATTATCGGTTTTATCCGTAACTTTCTTTCTTTTTTTATAATAAATTCTTTTTCGGGTATGATCCATTGAACGCTTATAATAGAAATTATGCTAAATATTGATATCAAACTAACTTTTATAAGAAATAAAATCAATTGAAATTACTTTGTTTCAATGCAATATTTCTCAATCACAAACCGATGAACAGACTATCAGCACTTCAACCATATCCCGTCATTTAATTTTCAAAATTATTAAATATATCTGTTTAAAAACAGAAATTGTTATAATTTTATTCAAAAAAATATATTAATTAAAAAAACCTGATAAAACCACTGAAATGCAGTTTTTATTTATCTATTTTTATGATCCTTTTTAAACTTTTAAGATAAAATTATTGTCATACTGCTAATATAATAATCTATGATAAAAAAAATATTTATACTACTATTTTGTTTTCTGTTAATTAATACTTCAAATTCACAAAACGACAAGGATAGAAAAGACAACCGCAATTTTAAACCTCAGTTTGATGACGGTGAGATATCAGGATTCATATACGACAGACAAAGCAAAACTCCACTCGAAGCAGTTGCAATTCAACTTATAAAAGTAAGAGATTCTTCACTTTATAAAGGTACCGAAACAGACATAAACGGGTTTTTCAAAATAGAAGGTATTTCTCAGGGACGATATTCCCTCTCAGTTTATAGTATAGGTTATAACAGGAACATACGGACTATAATGATGAATGATCCTGAGAATAAGAAGATAGGGCTGGATACGATTTTCCTCACCACGGGAGTTGAAACAGAAGAAATAGAAGTTCAGACTGACAGGCCGTTTCTGGAATTAAAAGGTGATAAGAAAGTATTTAATGTCGGCGAGAATATGAATGTGACCGGAGGAACGGCTCTGGAAGTACTGAAAAATATTCCTTCCGTTACGGTAGATATAGATGATGTGATAAGTCTGAGAGGAGGACAGCAGATCAAATTTTTTATAAACGGAAGACCGGCAGTAGGCAGTATTTCCAGGATACTGGATAATCTACCGGCAGACCAGATCTCATCAGTCGAAGTAATAACAAATCCATCAGCAAAATATGAGGCAGAAGGTTCGACAGGAGTTATCAATATTGTTCTGAAAAAATATGATGATTCGGGATTCAACGGTCAGATGAATCTCAGCAGCGGTACGGGAGATAAATACGGAGGAGGATTAAATCTTAACTATAAAAAAAATTCATTGAATTTTTCCGGAAGTTATGATTACAGAAAACGAACTATGGATTTCAGTACAGCCATTACGAGAAATAATTTTCTTTATACTGAAAATGCATTTACGAGTCAGACATCAAGCGGACAGTTCAACAGATCCGGAAACAACCTTAGAGGTGAAGTAGAATACAGTATATCAAAATCAGATGTGTTTAATTTATCAGCAAGATTCGATGACAGTGAAAGAAAGCGAGGGAACACGGAAAATCTCTTTGTATATAATCAGTCTAATATACTTACAGAGAATTCCGTTACTTACAATGACAATTCAGACAATGATAACGGATATTCCTTAGGACTGAATTATAATAAATATTTTAAAGATCCTAATGAATCATTAAGCGGAGAAGCAAGCTATTCTTATGAAAAGGAATATGAGAACGATAACATCCAGACAAATTACATCTATCCTGATAACACACTGCCGGCAGTTTCAAAGATAGACGGAAACGAACTTACCGGAGAATTAGACTTGCAGACAGATTATTCAAGACCGGTTGGTAAAGAATCAAAATTTGAAACGGGTTTGAAATATAATCTCAGAAACACCAATACCGGCAGTTATTATTATAATCAAAATGATACAACCGGAGGATTTATACTTGACAGCGCTCTAACCGATGTATTTTCATTTAATGAAAATCTTGGAGCTGTATATGCAATATTTGGAAATGATAAAGGTAACTTTACATATAACATCGGTTTAAGAGGAGAATACTGGAATTATGATATTGATCAGACATTCGCAGATATAAGTACATCCCGAAACCAGTTTGACCTGTTTCCCAGTGTTACACTTACCCAGAAACTCGGTGCAACCGAAGACATTTCCTTAAGCTATTCAAGAAAGGTAAGACGACCGGGATACCGTGAACTTTCACCGGTAGTAAGAGTATTCAGTCCGGTTTTTTACAGGGTAGGTAATCCTGATCTGAATTCTGAATTCATAAATTCTTTTGAACTGAATTTTGTAAAGTTCTTTTCAACATTTTCCGTAATACCTTCTGTATTTTATAAACTTACGACAGATAAGATCACTTCATACAGCACTCTGATAGACAGTAACATTACTCTGAATACCAGCATAAATGCCAACAAAGAGACCTCTTACGGCGCCGAGATTCTGCTCAATGGCGCATTTTCGAAAAGCTTCAGCCTTAACGGAAGTTTCAGCTATTTCACTCAGGAAGTAAGCTCAGATACGATCGGAACTAATTCAAACAATACATTTTCGGGAAGGCTTTTTGCAAATTACAATCTTCCATTTGATGCCGGGATTCAGCTGACATATTTTTATTCGGGGAAATTCATTTCGACACAGGGTGAGGTAGATCCGGTAAGCAGTTTTGATCTTTCACTAAGAAAAGATTTTTTTGATAAACAGCTAAGCATTAATCTCAGGATCTCAGATATTTTCAATACACAGAAATTTGCCGGTTCCACCACTACCGATACTTACTCTCAGCAATTCAGCAGGCAAAGAGAATCCAATATGGGCATGCTTTCCCTGACTTATAAATTCGGATCTGAAGATAAAAAGAAATCCCGCAAAAAGAAAAGATCCAATTCCAATGATAATCAGGATAACGGCGGTGATGTGGATTTTTAGTACAAACCGCATTCTGTTATGCATTTTAACTAAATGAGATTAAAATATCAATCATTCAAAAAAGAAATTTTCAATACTGATTTATTTACTTAGTTATAATTTTTTGAATGATTATATTGCATGCAATCAGAATTTAATTATTTAATGTATAAAAAAAATATCACTCGTTTCTTAATATTTCTTTTCATTCTTACAATATCAGGAACAGCTTCAGCTCAGTTTAAACTTGGCGCTTCAGTTTCATTAAACAATACCTCTTTTGGCGGAGTACCTCCGGATAATGCAAATTATACTTCTATCATAGGTCTGGGAGGCTCACTACTTATAGATCTGAAACTGGTAAAGGACGTTTATCTATCTCTTCAGCCAGGTTATCAGAGCGTTGGCGCTGATGTTAATTTCGGAAATGAAAATAATATTTTCAATGATACCGTTAAAACTTACAAAATCAGGCTCGGATATTTCAGCATCCCATTAAACTTAAAGATCTATCATAATAACATTTATGCGGGTGGTGGTTTTACTGTTGGTTTCTTAAGTTCAGCAACATTAACTGATGAATTTAGAGGAGGTGAAAGCGAAATTAAGGATAAGTTCAAGGATATAGATCTTCTCTGGAATTTTAATGTTGGTTATAAAGTCTCAATTGGAAAACCTGATCTGTTTTTTGAACTTAGATATCTGCAGGGACTTTTAAATATAAATGATCAGAATTCATTTGCTTCAGGAAATGAATATTTGTCAAATTTTAAAAATAAAGGATTTAGTTTAATCACCGGAATTCTTTATCCGCTTTAATTTATAAACATTATTGAACAATTTTAAAAATCTAAAGTCTTAATTTAGTTTGAAAAAATATTACAGCAAATTTTTATTATCCATTCTTATCCTTGTACTCTCCGTAAATAATATATTTTCTCAGGGTTCCGGAATCGGAAACAATACATTTCCTATTGAAGATATCCAATTGCCAAAACTCAATGGCCATAAGTTTATTACAAATTCATTTTTACCAAATCCTTTTATTAAATCAAAGATCAAAAGTAATCTTGGATTTGCAACTTCATTACAAACTGAGTTACCTTTGAAAAGATTTGGCGATTCTACAAATATTCAGATAAATGCAGACATAACATATACATCCGGATATTTTGCATTTGATTATGCAATCACAGACTGGGCTGCAATCTGGCTTAATTTTTCCGGAATTGCCCGAATTGGTACAAATACCGCTTCTATTTTTGTTTCAGGTATTACAGCAAATACAAATTTTGAAACGGGATTATTGTTTAAGATCAAAGAATTTAAGAAAGCTCAGTTGTCAAGTTCGATCAGCATAAACAATTCTAATTCAACTCAGCTAAGCATTTATGAATACATTAAAAACATTATTGACAGCAACAGGTATGTAGTAAATAATTCTCTTGTAACAAATTATAATCCTCTTACAGGAAATATTGATCTGAGATTTGCATACAGCCCCTCGCCTAAATGGAGTTTATTAGCATATGTTGATGGAGGCTATGGAGAAATGATTGATATAGATACACTTGTAAATAAATCCTCATATTCTTTTGGTGCTTCGTTTACATATGATCTTGGAGTATCATCAAGCATTCCGTTTGGATTTGGCGCAGCTTTTAAAATTAATTCATTATCACCTACCAAACAGTATAATGCAAAAACGACTCAGGCTTATATGATGCAGATTATTTATACAGGCAGCAAAGATTTTTTAATTGGTCTGGAATCCAATTATATAACAATACCTACTCAATTTAATAATATAAATATACACCTTACTTCATTCAATCTGGGCTGGACATATTATTTCAGGTAAGAATTTTGATAAATTAATATGAAATTCTTAAATGATAGTTCATTTTATTTACTACTGATATTTTTATTTTTATGTGGGTTCACCGGTCAGATATTTTCCCAATCAAAAAGCATCGAACGAAAGAAAAGAACTTTCCGGGTCTGGCAAGGTTCAGATCCGAAAATGAAAATATCTGATCTTGCTGCATACTGCGCTCCTGTATTTTGGTTTTCTCCGGATGAACCTGAGCTGCGAAATAAAAAAGGTAAAGATATCAGAATACCCGCGCCATTTCCTTTCGAAAACAAATGCGATTCTCCTGTGGTTTATTATCAGGTTTCTGAAATCCTGACAATTGATAATCCGAGTTCAACTCCTTTTGTAAAAGACTTTGTAAATTTCGGTAGTTCAGTATTCAATTTAAAAGATATCAAAGCTATCTATATTAATTACACTCATTATTATAATTATGAAGCGGGACTTGGCAGTCATAGGTATGATACCGAGCAGGCTCAATTTCAATTTCTGGTTGATAAAACCAAAGACAGTCTAGGTACTGATATTTATGCGATATATTTTATCAGAGTTACTGCAAAAGCTCATGCACTTACCTGGTATGATAATATTTATGAAATTGATACTGATAATCCGGACTATGAAATTTCTCTTCCTTTTACTATTTCAGTGGAAGAAGGGAAACATGCCAGCTGCACTGATATGAATGCCGATGGATATTATACTCCCGGATATGATGTAAATGTAAGAATAAATGATGCATGGGGATTAAGAGATGTTATAAGATCAGGTAATTTATTTTCTTCAGCTTTTCAGAGTTATATGGCAAAAATAAGAACTCCCGGATACAGAGTTCTTCCTCCATTACCTGATGATAGTCCGTTAAAAGAAAAATATACAATTGATAACGTTTACTCTCCCGATAATGCTGTTTATCAGATAAGACCAATGCCTTCTCCTGATAAAGTATATAACACAGCTTTGAAACACGATATGAAATCATATTATTATGGAGACAGAATAAATATTATCACCGAGTCCGAAGATAATAATTTTATAAACTGGATTACGGATGAAAATGCCATAAACTCAATTGCTGTATCATACAGAGCTGATCAATCTTCAGGAGTTTCCATTATATTTCCTTTGCTCATTCTAAAAAATGTAGAAGCTCCTTTGGTAGGAGGATGGCTGGTAAACAGAATATATTATCAGGATTACGAACTCGGAATATTTGGTTATAATATTTTATATACTCCTTCTGCATCAAGATTTCTTGACCCCTATTTTTCAGTTGGAGCTGAATTAACAAAATCCGGTCAGGACAGTGTAACTGAGTATATTCAAACTGATTTTGTTTTTGAGACAGGTATTAAAATAAGAGCAAATATAACCTATTCTCCTTTAAAGTTTCTCAGTTTCATAAGCCCTTTCTGGGGTGTCAGACTTGGAATAAAAAACAAAGGGTTTATGAGCATAGATCATCTGAATTATATCATCGAATTCGGGGCAGGAGTCTGGTAAGAGAACTTATTTGTCCTCAGATACTCAATATCTCTGCGGTTAGTCTTTTATCTGTAATTTCTTATTCTTCAAAACATTGAAATTCATATCATCTTTAATTATTTTGTAACCTATTTAGGTATCTTAAATTATAACTCTTCTTATAACAATTTTCTTGAAAAATATTTTCAAATCTTTTCTGATAATTTTAGTATTTCTTATTTTACTTAAACCGGGTGTATCCCTTTCTCAAAGTCTGTATACAAATAAATTTACTGAATGGACTACCTGGACATTATTGCAGACCATTCCATCCCCTACTTTTTATCAGGACAGAAACGATAATGACTCAAGATTACAGTTCGGATTCAGATGGCATATTACTCCTGTGAATTATTCTTTTAATGCAAATAAACTCGTACCGGCTACACAGTTTTTTAAGGTTAATCCGGTTAGAAGATATGGCGGTTCCATTGAAATATTCGCGCAGCCTGAATGGGCAACAGGAGGTTTTCAATATTCAGATTTCAACAGATTCAATCTTGCAACCGGGCTCAGAGGTTTTATACCTGCTGTCGAGTATGGAGAGTATCTTTCATTCTCAGTAGCAGGGAAATATAATTTCAGGAAGAATAAACAAAACGGTAACACAGGTTATTATTCTGCTGAAGCTGGTTTATATACATTATTCGGGATCCTGGGATTGGTGGCTGATTATAATTTCACTTCACAAAGCCGTTATAATATTTCAATTAATTTAAAATATTATTGAAGAGGATTTTTAAAATATTCTTAGCAGTATTACTTTTAACCGGAATTTCAGGTTGCCGGGTAATGTATGACGTCGGTGATAATTTGATGAGAAATTTTTCTACTCCTGCAAAAGTAAAAAACCGGATCAAAGATCCTATAAGACCGGAAGTAAGATTATCAGCTTTATGGATCGGGCATGCGACAGTATTACTTCAGATGGACGATAAGGTAATTATGACAGATCCTTTTCTAACAAACCATATTGCCGAAGTACAGATGAGGATCCAAGAACCGGGGATTGACATAAATGATCTGAATCAATGTGATATTATCCTGCTTTCACATTCACATCCTGACCATGTTAACTTTGGCAGTCTTGAAATACTTGAGGATAGATTTCCGGATGCAAAGCTTGTTTTTCCGGATGGGATAAAAGAATTTCTTCCGCCGTTTGATTTTACTTTTGTACCGCTGAAAATTTCTGATTATCGAAAAAAGAAATATATAGGTCAGAGTAAGATCGTTGACGGAGTAAGTATAACAAGTGTAGCCGCATATCACTGGGGCGGAAGATACGGACTGGACGGGCTTTTATGGGGCTATGACGGATTCTGCGGATTCATTATTCAATATAACGGGATGACTGTTTATTTTCCGGGAGATACCGCTTATGACGATGAGTTTTATAAATTTCTTGCGGAGAATTATGAAATTGATCTTGAATTTATGCCGATCGGTCCCTGTTCCGACTGTACTTTAATTGACAAACCAAACAGACACCTTTACGCTAAAGGCTCACTGATGGTGCTGGATGATTCAAAAGCTAAACTGATGATCCCGATACATTACGGTACGATTGCAGAACTATCTGATCCGCTCGAGCCAAGGTATGTTCTTGAAGAACTTATTAGAGAGCAGCCGCAATACAAAGACAGGGTAAAGATACTTGAGATCGGTGAACAGATAGTGATCAAATAATTTATTTATTGCTGTTACGGTCGACACTCCGTATTACCTGCGCAAACAACGCTTCTAACTTTTGATCATTACCTTTATACAATTCCTGCGCTTTTTTGAAATCTGATCTTGCGCTTTTATAATTGTTCATTAAGAAATAGATCATACCTCTTGAGAAATATGCCATATAACTATATTTATTTTGTTGTATCTTCTGATCGGCTATTTTGAGAGCCTTTTTATAACTTTCCAGCTTGATCTGAAGAAGCTCTCTGTTATGATCCGTAAACACCACACTGGAATCCCAGTACATTGCCTGGGCAAAATTATCAACAATTTTCACTGTGTCACCTTCCAGGAAATTCACATATGCCTGCGCAATAAACAATCTTGCATTTTTGGGATCTACTGCTATAGCAGAGCTCAGTTGCTTTTCGGCTCCTTTAAAATTATTTTTTGCTATTTCGATCCTGCTTAATCCAATATACCCTTCTATATTGTGAGATTCATATTTTACGGCATCTTTAAAATCCCTCTCTGCCGATGACAGATTATTCATCATTATATAAGTATTTCCGCGGTTAATGTATCCTTCAGCCGTAGTCGGAGCCATTCTTATAACGCTTGAAAAATCTTCAATTGCTCTCTGATAGTCTTTTTTCCCCTGATAGCAAAGACCTCTGTATTTAAAACCGTTAGCATCAGTCGGAGCGATCTTTATATATTCAGTAAAATAATTAATACCGACATCAAAATTTGCACCGTAATAGGCTTCCATTCCTTTCTGATAAATTTCACCGGGAGTAGTCTGTGAACTTCCAATATTTACTGTTAATGCATATATTAAAAGAAGAATGTAAAACTTTAAGATTTTCATAATTCTGATTGAGTTAAAGAATTTATTTGATTTTTTTTAATTTTAAAAATACCCGGATCAATCGTAAGAGTTCACAGTACTAATCAAAATCTAATGATTTGAAACTCTTTTTGATATGTGGTATATTTCTGTCAAAGTTTACTTTAAAGTTCATAATATACTATTTAATGAAGAATATTAAAATAATAAATCATCCGGTTGTACAGCATTTCCTTACTATTATGCGTGATAAGAATACAGATCAGCCGACATTTAAAAGTTCACTGGATAAAATATCATACATTCTTGCAGCTGATATTTATTCCGATCTTGCTGTTGAGGTAAAACCTGTTACCACTCCATTAAAAAAAATGAATGGCAGCAGGATAAAGGATAAGATAGTGCTTCTGCCAATATTAAGAGCCGGTCTTGGACTAACAAAAGGATTTACGGATCTTTTTCCTGAAGCGATCACTAGTCATATAGGCATGTACCGTGATGAGGAATCTTTAAAACCTGTTCAATATTATTTCCGCTTTCCAAAAATCAAAGATAAAAAAGATCTTAATGTAATCATACTTGATCCAATGGTTGCAACCGGCGGAAGTGTAATATTCACTATTGAGTATCTTTTAAATATGGGGATCAAAAAGATCAAAGTAGCTTCTTTACTTGCTGCTCCTGAAGGAATAACCGCTATAAATAAAAGATTCGGAAAAATTGATAAAAGATTTTTCAGTATTACTACCTGCAGCCTCGATGAGAATCTGAACAGTAAAGGCTACATTATTCCGGGACTTGGCGATGCGGGTGATAGGATGTTTGGAACTTAACGGTATTAGGTATTAGGTATTA
>CALMST010000346.1 GCA_937872315.1 uncultured Ignavibacteria bacterium
TTTAAAGCCGTTAAGGTCTTTCCTGGCGTTCAGGTGTTATATTGTACTCGAAAAATACCAATAGTTCAAAATACCAAATTTAAAATTGATACTTAAAATCATATTCACTATTTTTACACAAAAATTTTAACCAATTAAATGAAAAAAACACTTTTAAAATTAGTTGTTTTATTAAATATTTTGTTTTTCTGCAGTTCTTTTTCTTATGCGGGAATTACATTTTTTCAATCTAATAAAATCAACAAAGATGGATCTGTTTCAGTTAGCATAACTTATAGTGCAAGTACACAGGAAGTAACAAGTAAAAAGAATATTATAGGAAATTTACCATTTACAAATCAGTTGATAAAAGAATATTTCAATTTTCCCGGTGTTAAGTTAACTAAAGCAATTTCTTACAAAGACCCTAAAAATGCTTCTAATACAGCTGTAACTGTAGAATTCAACGGTGGTAATCTTGTTAAAATATCAGAATCAAAAGCATTAACAGGAATAAAAGCAAATGTTTTGAAAAAAGATTCGGGGTATGTTGTTTCATGGTTTGTACCTTCCAGTTTTTATAGTACTAATTCAATAGAAACTTATCAGTTTTTAACCAAATCGGAAGTTGGGATCAAATCAACTAATGGCGTATTAAAAGACGGGGAAATTAAGTGGTATGTATTTGGAAATAAAGTAACAGGTGATGGTTCTTTTTTTGTAACAACAGTTAACGCTGATGGTATCAAACCCGGATCCTCTTCTAATAACAATGAAGAAGGCAATAAAACTGAGAACAATAAAGAAGAAAAAAGCGGCAGTTGCGGATTATTTGGAATGGAATTACCATTTGTATTATTAACCGGATTGGTTTTATCAAGAAAATTCAGGAAGAAGTAAAATTAAAGAATTTTTTTTATAATTAAAAAACCCCGCTTTTATGCGGGGTTTTTTTTACTTTTTTAAAATTGCAATTTTTTACTAAAGTTAAAAATCCTAACTACTGAATAAATATTAAACCGGTTTATTTAGACACTTGGTTACTTGTCGGTAACTTCAGCGTCAAATGGCTTTTGCCAGAGAAAATTATATGATATAGGTCTTCCGAAATCCTCATAAGTTTTGCCCGTAGTAACCTGCCATGTTCTTTCAAAATATTTTTTTGCCATAACAAAGAGGTCAGGTCTTCCGATCAGATCATTAACAGGAATAAAATCATTTATCATTTTTTCGTTTTCAAAGAAATAAGGCATTATTTGATTTGACCAGACAAAGTCATCTTTCCATACAATGTCTATACAATGTGCTGAATATCCACCGGGTTTTAAAACCCTGTTAATGTCTTTTAGAATATTTTCATAAGTTTTTATATCGTCCAGCGGAACATGTTCAAGAGTAGAAATTGAGAAAACAAGATCAAAATAATTATTCGGTAATTCTTCATTAAAATTACCCATATAATCATAGACTAGTCTGAAACCACTTGTATCTATGTCCTTCGGACCATTTCCAACTCCTTCAAGTTTATCAATATTCCAGCATTCATGTTCATCTTTAAAATATTTTAACATTCGCGAATCACCTCCTCCGAGATCGAGGATTTTAGATCCTTTGGCAATGTTGTCCTTTATAAATGACAGCATAAAGAGATCCTGGTATATTTTCAGATCACAATCACCGGGATCAACTGAATAACCAAACAACTCTTCATCATAATTGTTTGCTTTGAAAAGATCAAAATGCTTTAATTTTGAATATGTGAAATCATTGAAATTTTCCGGGGTAACAATTTTTGGGGAAAATGATTTTATCATTATATTTTATTGTTAAATTACTGTTAATTAAATTTTTAAATATCTGTTATTTTCTTCTGAGCAAAACACCTGTTTGAAATCCATATGCTTCCTGATTTACCGATAAAACTTCAAAACATGAACTTACTGAATCTCTGAAAAAATCAATATCATAAAAGACCTGGGATTCAGGTCCCCTTCCGGCAACAAACATGCCAAACTTTTTAATATTTTCAAGGAAAAGGGGGTTTGAATAAACAAATTCAGCAAGCCAAATCTTATTAAAATGCGGATTTGATTTTAGCATACCGACAGAATGTTTGTCGTTTATTGTTACATACAATCTGCTGTCTTTAGTTAATATCCTTCTCAATTCAAGGAACCAGGCTGTCGCAAGATCATCTATATGGGTAAATACCGAACCTGCATAAATAAGATCAAAATATCTGTCTTCAAACGGAAGATGTGGAATTGTAGTTGTAGTAGCAAATTTGAATGGAGGATTAAGATATTGATTTGCCCAGTATATATGCTCCGCACTGATATCCGTTCCCCACATTTCATTCTCTTTAGCAAAAGGATATAACCATCTTAACATTCTGCCCGCTCCACAGCCAAAGTCCAGAACCTTTTTCCCTCTATCCAGATTAAAATCCGAATCATTTAAAATTTCTATCATTCTGGCAATCTGAATTTTTCCGTAAAGATAGTCTTTTATTTCTTTCCCGTAACCAAGCCACAGACTCTGCGGTGGAACCGGGAGCCCTAATTCACATTCTTCATGCTTTGATTTATCTTTTGGAATTACAAAAGAACTGGAATCTTCCTCTATAGGGAAAAATATCTGTGTAGGTTTTTTCTCTTTCGGAACTTCCTTTAAAGATTCAAATTCAATGTAAGTGTTTTTGATCTTCTCTTTTGCCCATCTTTTTACAGGTTTAGTAATATGCTTTCTTATCATTAATAAAATTTTGCAAATATGATTAACACAGATTAAAACTTCAATTCAGAAATATCAAAAGATAGATTTTCTTATCAATAGTGTCCATAACATATTTTTCAACCTCCTTATTTTCCTTCCAAACCCTCAGACTGTCCGAAAACTAATATTTTATTACATCTGAAACTTTTAAATAAAGGATTTGTGTCAATTACCTCTGCTAATAGAGTATGAATTCACCTTTCTTCCCATGCCCTGCTTGGGAAGGCTGATCATATTTACTTAACCTCCTGATAAAGTCCTTAGACAATCCGAAAACTAATCTGTTACTACAACCGCAACTTTTAAATAAAGGATTTGTGTCAATTGATTGAAATTAAAATTCGGATTTTTTTTAAAATGAACTTAATCTTACATTGTAAAAAGTATTTATAAGAATTATCTTTACAGATACAGAATTATATTCCGTTAAATACATTGCTTTAACACTGAGTTTGTTCATGACCAATTCAAATATTATTCCCCAAAAACACCATACTACAAAAGAAGACAGAAATAAATTAACTAATAACAGATCAATTCTTTTATGGTTTACAGGTCTTTCAGGTTCCGGTAAATCAACTTTAGCGAATTTAGTTGAGCAGAAACTGATTGCAGGTAATATACTATCGTATATACTTGACGGAGATAATATCAGAACAGGTTTAAATTCAGATCTTGATTTCTCAGAATCCGGAAGGAATGAAAATATCAGAAGAATTGGCCAGGTATCCAGATTAATGACCGATGCGGGAGTTGTGGTAATCACTGCTTTTATTTCCCCATTCAGAAAAGAAAGGGATTCTGTAAGAAAATTATTCGGCAGGGATGAATTTTTTGAGATTTATATAAAATGTGATCTTGAAGAATGTGAAAAAAGAGATGTGAAAGGATTGTATTCAAAAGCAAGGTCAGGAGTTATAAAAGATTTTACCGGAATTGATTCACCTTATGAAGAACCGGAAAATCCTGAATTAATAATTGACACAACTGAAAACAGCATTGAAGAATCTGCGGAAATTATATACAGATTCATAGAACCTAAATTAAGAATAAAAGACTGAAAAAATTTTAATGGAAAAATATAATTTAAGTTATTTAAAAGAATTAGAATCAGAGTCAATATATATTATCAGAGAGGTAGCAGCTCAGTTTGAACGACCGGCTCTGTTGTTTTCAGGAGGTAAAGATTCAATAATTCTGACCTTTCTGGCTCGAAAAGCGTTTTACCCGGCAAAAATACCATTCCCTTTGATTCATATAGATACAGGACATAATTTTCCGGAAACACTGACTTACCGTGATGAGCTTGTAAAAGAATTCGGAGTTAATCTGCATGTAGGATCTGTTCAGGAATCTATAGACAATGGCAGAGCAACAGAAGAAAAAGGATTCGATGCCAGCAGAAATTTACTTCAAACAGTAACTCTTTTAGATACTCTTGAGAAATTTAAAATTGATGCTGCAATGGGAGGCGCAAGACGCGATGAGGAGAAAGCAAGAGCTAAGGAAAGATTCTTTTCGCACAGAGATGAATTCGGTCAGTGGGATCCTAAAAATCAGAGACCTGAACTTTGGAATCTTTTTAACGGCAGAAAAAATCCGGGAGAGCATTTCAGAGTTTTCCCTATAAGCAACTGGACTGAAATGGATGTCTGGCAATTTATCCATCTTGAAGAGATCAAAATGCCTGTAATATATTTTACTCATCAAAGGTTATGTATCAAAAGAAACGGTACTATACTTGCTCACTCCGATCATTTAAATTTAAGGGAAACGGAAAAACCTGAAATGATGCAGGTTAGATTCAGAACAATCGGAGATATGACTTGTACGGGAGCAGTTTCCTCCGAAGCGAATTCTTTGGAAGATATTATAGCTGAAGTTGCCGCGGCAAGACAAACCGAAAGAGGAACCAGGGCTGATGATAAAAGATCTGATTCGGCCATGGAAGACCGTAAAAAAGAAGGCTATTTCTAATTTGGGATTTGGAATTTTGGATTTGGAATTTTTTTGATTTTGGATTTAAATTTTATATTGATACGATTTTTATTAATATAAAATAACTATTATGACTTCCGATGAATTGAAATTAAGAACTAAAAAATTTTCTTTAAGAGTAATAAATTTGATAAAACATTTACCCAACAATAAAATCAGCTACGTTTTAGGAAATCAATTACTTAGATCCGCGACATCAATAGGTGCTAACTACAGAGCCGCCTGTCGATCAAGATCAACTACAGAGTTTATTTCAATGATCAGAATTGTTGAAGAAGAAGCCGACGAATCTATATATTGGATAGAATTGATAAAAGAATCACAACTTATGGAGGAAAATAGATTAATGGAATTATTAAAAGAATCTTTTGAACTGACTGCTATTTTCACAGCAATTGGAAAAACTTCCAAGAGAAATCTTAACAATTCCAAATCCAAAATTCCAATTTCCAAATCTAATAAATTTACAAATAAATGTTAAACTATAAGGCTAACGAGCTCCTAAGATTCACCACTGCCGGCAGTGTAGATGACGGAAAGAGTACATTGATCGGAAGATTACTTTTTGATTCCAAATCTATTTTTGAAGATCAGCTTGATGCAGTAAAGAAATCCAGTGAATTCAAAGGTCTGGACTATATGGATCTGTCTTTGTTCACTGACGGCTTAAGAGCTGAGCGTGAGCAGAGCATTACAATTGATGTAGCTTACAGATATTTTTCTACTCCAAAAAGAAAATTCATAATTGCAGATACACCCGGTCATATTCAGTACACAAGAAATATGGTTACAGGTGCTTCGACAGCCAATCTCGCTATCATACTTGTAGATGCAAGAAACGGTGTTGTAGAGCAGACATGCAGACATTCTTTAATAGCCTCACTTCTTAAGATCAACCATATTGTTGTATGTGTAAATAAAATGGATCTCGTTAATTATGATAAGGTAGTATATGATAAAATAGTTGAGGATTATAAAACATTTGCTTCAAAGCTTGAGGTTAAAGATATACATTTTATTCCAATCAGCGCTCTTGCCGGAGATAATGTAGTTGACAGATCGGAAAACATGAAATGGTTTGAAGGATCTACATTGCTGTATCTACTGGAAAATATTCATATAGGCAGTGACAACAATCATATAGACTGCAGATTCCCTGTACAGTATGTCGTAAGACCACAGTCTGATACATATCATGATTTCAGGGGATATGCCGGAAGAATTGCAAGCGGAGTTTTTAAGAAAGGTGATGAAGTTATGATTCTGCCTTCCGGTTTTACTTCAAGAATAAAATCCATTAATATTGCAGAAGATTTCATTGATGAAGCATTCGCTCCAATGTCAGTAACAATTACTCTTGAAAATGAACTGGATATCAGCAGAGGAGATATGATTGTCAGACAAAATAATCATCCGGAAACAGGACAGGATATCGAGGTTATAATTTGCTGGCTTAACAACAATCCACTGAAAAACGGGTCAAAGTATATTCTTAAACATACAACAAAAGAAGTTAAAGCTCTTATTAAAGAGATCAATTATAAAATTGACATCAATACTCTGCACAGAAAGGAAGACGATAAAAATATTCAGATGAATGATATTGCCAGAATAAAATTAAGAACTACACTTCCATTATTTTATGACAGTTATTCAAAGAACAGGAATACGGGAAGTTTGATCTTAATAGATGAAGGCACAAAGGAAACTGTTGCTGCAGGTATGATAATTTAAAAATATTCAATAATTAATGAAAAAAAATTCAGAGGATAACACACACGATACTGAAAACATAAAGAATAATATTCCGGATACCGGATCAGAAGCAAAATCAAAAGACAACAACTCCGAAAACAAAGTCACTCCCGATAATATTCAGGAATTTCTCTATCCCAAAAAAGATCACCTAAACTATTTTAATGATAAAGGATATAGTCTTTTATTCTACGGAGAAGAGATCAATGAAGAAAATGCAAACATAAAAAAATACAGGAATTTATTGTCGTATTCTTTTATAACTGAAAATGTAAACGAAGGATCAAACATACTTGAGATCAGTGATGACCCTGATTCAATGATCCTTAACCATTTTAAACTCAGGTATGATTGTTATAAATTATCTGATATCAGACAACTTGAAGAAACAGATACAGGAAGCAAAGTATCCATAAAATTAGAAAAGTATCCTGAGAATAATACTGAGTTAAACGTTAATAATGGTTCCTTTCATTTCATTATCTGGAACAGCACATTTGGTAAAATTTCAGATAATAAGGAAAGTCTGGATAAAGTTTTAAAAAATGCTTTTAAATTATTAAAACCGGGCGGCTATATATTGTTTCTTTTTGATATTGTTTACAATACCGGTACAAGTTTTATCCATAACGGTTACTTTAATCTTTTTAATTTAGATTCGAAGGAAGTGTCAAACATCACCTGGTATAAAGACCACAAATCTATTCTGGAAGATCAAAGTTTTATAAAATACAATAAAAATTTTTCGAATAAAAATTTTAATATTTCCAGAGAAAGAAAATATAATGATGAAGGATTTATATCGTCTTATAATGTATTACTCAGAAAAAAGCCATTACAGTTAAGAAAAGTGACTGTTTCCAGAATTTCAGATTACCGTAAAAAAACTCCTTCATATATTTACCATCATCTGATGAAATGCGGAGGGACTTCGGTTACCATGGCTTTGCAGAATTGGTTTAAACTCGAACTTGATCATATTGATGTTGAAAGTCACCGGATAGAACTTAACCATTATCTGAAATATAAGTTAAACCTTGAAAATATAAACAGTGACAGCTGCATTATATCACATTTTCATTTTGACGGGACATATCTTCATCAAAGATATCCCGAAGTTCTTAATCCTGACAGCCGGTTCAGAATATTTACCTTTGTAAGAGAACCACTGGCTATCAGAGCCTCTCTGTATTATTATGAACGTAAAAGAGGAGGATTTAAGAATTTAACTTTAAAATCCTATATAAATAGCTCAGGTACAAATTTCTTGGCACGATTATTTCCATGTGATGAATCTGATTACAAGGAAGTTCTTGACAGATATTTCTTTATTGGTATAACTGAAAAGATGCAGGAGTCAATAGATAAACTCGGTAAACTTGTAAACGGAAAAAAAATTATTGTACCAGTGGCAAACACTTCCCAAAAGGACAAACAGCTGGAAGAACTGGGACAGGAATTTATTGATGACTTCAGGAAAAAAAATAAACTGGGATATTTAATTTATGATTACTGTCTGGAAAAATTCAATAAACTCTGACCCTGGTCTATTTTGATTTACCGGTAACTTTAATTCTTCTCTCCTCTTTTCCCGATCTGTTAATGATATAATCATAATACCCTTTTGATTCATCAGGTGAAAACCTGACAAATATTATCTCTTCCGCAATACCATTTCCGGGATATATCGTCATTGATTCCGTGAATCCCCTGTCATAATGCAAACTAATTTCAAATCCATCCGGAGCTGCAACGGAAACCGGTTCTGTCAGATTTTCACCGGACAGATTGAACCACAGGATCCTTGAAGAGCTTTCCTCGGAAAAATCTTTAAAATCCAGATTTCCACCGGATGCAGTTAACTGCGGTTCTTTAGAGGGATCTTTATGAGAGAACAGAATTTCAGATGTCCATGGTGGAAGTTTAATTGAAGAATAAACCGAATTTAAATTTTTATCTTTAAAATTATAATCAGCTTTCATAAGATATGTTAAAGTATCATCTGTCATATTTGAAAAAAGTTTTGAGTAACGTGTATCATTATTCTTAACATCAACCGATTTAAGTTCAGACTTTACAATATCCTTCCAATTCCCGAAGTCATATGTATATGCTATATTCACATCAATAATCCGGAAAGGTTTGGCATTGAAATAATTAAAATAAAAATTCTCTTTAAATACCCCGGGAATATTAAAATCCCGAAGAGATTTTATTTGCATTGAATACCGGTTTTCACTGTTACCGGAGACTACATTGTTCCCGGTTACATTATTTCTGCAAAACAATTCATACTGGTAAAAATCCATACCAATGAAATTATCAAAACAGTTATTGTTTTCCAGGGTATTATCGTATCCGGCATTCATTCCGATTCCTGATAGCCCGCAATAGGAAATGCTGTTGTTCTTTACTGTTATGTTATTTGATAATTCATCAAGATAAATACCATGTGCTATTATTTCTTTTTTATCCGGTGAGTTATTTTCTGTATTTCCTTTTATGTTATAGATAAAATTATTATTCCACACTGAGTTATTTGAATTTTTTCCGTAACATTTTATTCCGCCTCCGTCATTGAGCAATAGAAGACTGTTTTTAATAATATTATTTTCAATTAAATAATTGTCTCCTAATACCACTACCGGGTCATGACCTATGCTGTTAAAATAATTTTTTCTGATTAAGTTTTTATTCCCATAGACAACTATTCCTGACATAGGAAAAGGATCTCCGGTAGTGCCGAATCCGGGTATCATGCCAATATTCCTGAACACACATTCAGAGATTTCCGAGTTATTGAAATTTCTTAAACTTATCGCTTTACCGTTTATATTTTCAAATCTACAGTTTTTAATGTATGAGTTATTGCATTTCCCCGTTAAATATATACCTGTTTTGTTTTGTCCTTTAAATGAACAATTTTCTATAGTAACATCTGACAGATTTCCTGCAAAATATATTCCGCTTACAGCCTGATCTTTAAAATCCAGATCTCTTATTATAATGTTTTTCAGACTTATCAATGAGAAAAATCCATTATCATAAACAGTAGCTTTTAAATTGAAATCTTTAATATTTTTTCCCGGCGGGGGATAAAAATATAAATTTCCTCCGTCTTTTTTTCCTTTCTGAAAATACCATTCATTTTCTGCATCAAGTTCATTAAGTATATTATCCAGATAAAATCCTGTTCCTGAAACTATGGGATAAAATGTTTTATCCTGTAATGTAAAACTCCCGTTTTTAAAATCTTTTATGGAAGAATATTCATAAGCCCAGTTCTCCGTTCTTATTCTTGCTATTGCCCCGTTCCAGTATTTACTAAAATTTTTAAATTCCCTATTTGTAAAACCACTTTTTTTATCGGAATACGGTTTGTCAATTTTCAGGAATCCGGTGTTTGGATATCTTGCCAATACCATCTGGTCTTCATTCAGAAAAAAGTTTGTTACGATACCATTTACATATGTTTTTAAAATATTTCCCTTAAATACTTCCCAGTCAGAAACCGGAATTGATCCGCTTATGACAGGATTATTTCCTTTTCCGAATGCGCCGAAGATAATAGGATTTGTTCCGTTTCCCGGAGAATTAATATTGATCTGACCGGAATACTCACCTCCCCTTTCAAACAAAACAACATCCCCGGGTTGCAGTTTAAAGATCAGAGAATTTAGCTTTGTTATACTTTTTATAGGATAAACGGGAGATAATCCGTCATTTGTATCCTGACCGGAATTTGAAATATAATAGGTTTTAGAATATGAATTAGTAAAATAGAAGCAAAGGAGAACAGAGATGACAACAATTTTGATTTTTTTCAATTATAATAGATTTATTAATTTTAACGTTAAAATTATAACTTTTTTAGACCGAATAAAATTTATTATTAAATGTGTTTACTAACATTTTTTTTTCTTTATATTAAATAAAAAAACCGCAGAATAAAGATAACTTTCTTTATCCTGCGGTGAAAAATCAATTCTTTTCAAATATGCAAATAGAAAATATAGAATAGATTTAAAATATATCCCTATTTACCTTTCTTTTTTAAAAGATCCAAAAAAAGGAAAGAAAGATCGGCCTCTGATTATAAATTGAGCAACAGAAAATCCGGATCAGAATACTTAATAAAAGCTGTTTTTCCTGTTTGAAAATTATCCGGACATTATTTTTTAATTATAAATTGAACGTTTTTTTATATTATGAATTAACACCCGGAAAAATGTCTAAGGCTTTAATACAGATACAAAATTTAAAGCATTATTGTATGCAAATCCAATGTCAGACAAATCAACAACATTATCTCCTGTCAGATCCTCAATTACATATCCTATTGTAAAATCTCCTGCAGAATTGAATATCTGCAAAACATCAGAAAGCTCAATAGTTTCATCAAAGTTAACATTCCCGCTGTAAATACAGTATTTATTTCCGACTAAAATCTGATTGTTTCCAAATGCTTTTCCTGCTGAAGTCGTAAAATCATAATTCAGTACATTATTGTTAAAGCTTACAGGTGTACTGCTCCAGGTTTCAATGGAGTTCCTGTGATTTATGCAAATGTAATAATTAGCAGAATTATAGGCGTTATAAAAATCATAATTTCCCGAACCTGTGGAATCGACCAATACTATTTTTGAATCTATCAGATTATAAGGTGATACCGCATTTCTTATGTTCACTCTTACACTGTCACTCTTCATTTTATTTTGTGAACCGTTAAAAAATCCTTCAACCAATATCTTCAGATCAAGTTTTCTTGATGGTATAAAATTTTCATTTATAAGTATTTTAGATGTATAAGGCTGAAGTATCAGACTTCCCGTTACCTGGTTACCATCAATATCTTTATAGGAAATTCCGTTAAGAGAATAATTTTTTATGGTATTAGTCTCATTAAAGAAAAATTTCGAAAGCATTGTAGAATCAATTTTCTCAACGTTTACTCTGAAATGTTCAACATTATCAATGAAAACAACAGTATCAGGGAGAGTAAGATTAATTGATAATTTTGCGGCAGGATCTGTAAACGGCGCAATATAAGAAAATGAATAGATGCTCCTCGTTGTATCATAACTGAAAAATTTCTGGGGAAATGAAAATGTAGAAGAAGAAATTGAAGATAAACCCCAGAGACTGAATGTCCCATTATGCAAACCTGAAGCATGAAAACTCACTATATAAGTTTGCCCTGCAGTAATCGGATAAGTACTGCTAATGGAAAAACCAAGTGTATATCCAACTCCTGTCCATTTTAATTTCTTCGCTCCGCCATCCAGATTCGGATTAGTAACGCAGGAAGAACTCATACCTGAAGGCCAGGAAACCCAGGGAGAAGTTGTCGAATCAAATGTACCATTAGTGATCATATTTCCGCTCAATGTATCTGTTATACCGTACTGACTGAATTGAAACAGGCTGCTTTTTGAATTCAAATCATTTCCGGAATTGTTCTGCCAGTTTTCAAGTGAATATATATTTTCAGTAAACGGTGAAGTGAATTTTGTCTTTTGAATTGAATAATCATTATATGGACTGCAGTAATAGTTACTGTCAAAAGTACCGTAAACATTATAACCGGTCCCAGTATAAGTCCTTAACACAAGACATGGCTGGGCAGACGAAAGTGAATAAAAAGTATTCTTTTTTATTACAGTATTATAAACCGGGACATTAACTCCTGCAGAATAATCAGCAAGAAGCATCTGCATGGTCTGGTTATTATACAGAGTGTTTCCGATAATTATATTATTTACGGGATTATTTTTATGATCAAAATAAATTCCGCAGTAAGTATTGTTAGCGGATGTATTATTTTCAATTATGGTATTTTTTACCGCTGCAGCATTTATATAAATACCGGATCCGTATTTTGCCGGGTTTCCGCTTGATTCAGTATTACCGATTGTATTCAAAACCACATTATCCTGAATTATCATTGTATCAGCATCAGATATGTCAATACCGGCGCCGTCATTAAGTTTAAGTAAGGAGTGATCAACAAAATTTTTCCGGACGATCGCATTTTTACCGACGCTTATAGCCGAATATCCCGTACTGTCAAAAGTGTTATTCTCAACTACGATATTTTGAGCAACATGAAGTTCCATTCCAAGATAACCTCTTCCGTTTGTACCGTAACCGGGATATAATCCCGTACGCTTAAATACATTATTTTTCATTTCGCCACCGTTTACAAGAAGTCCGTACATTGCATTGTTAATGTTATCCTCAAAATAATTATTATTCATAATGATATTCTGCCCGTTGATACCGACTCCGTTATTCAGTGTTCTCTTAAAAGTACATCCTGTAACAGAAATATTATTACTTGAGAACACAAAGACTCCCATATTTGCAAAACAATCAAATTCCAGATCACGAATTTTTATATAATGCCTGTTCTGATTTATCTTAATTCCTTCCCTTATAACCATTGCTTCAACAGATATTGTGTTTGGATTTACTCCACCGGGAGCATACAAATAAACATAACCATCAGAATAATTTCTGAACCATTCATTCTCCACATCCAGTAAATTTGATTTATTGTCAAAATAGAAACCGTAATTAGCGGTTGCGGTATATTGAGTTGCCGAATTAAATGTTACAACACCTCCGCTAAAATTAGAAACCACTTTAGTTTCATAAGACCAGTTTGCTGTGCGTAGTCTTATATTGGCACCGTTCCAGTAACCTGCGGATTGAGTAAGTGAATTGGAATATACAGCTGTATTTCCTGAATTACTTGTGACTTTAAGAAAACCGTTATTTGGATATCTGGCAATGGTCATTAATTTATTACTGCAATACAGCATATAGACTGAATCAGTAACAGGGGCTTTATATACATTGCCTGAATATAAGGTCCAGCCTGTGATAAATTTTCTTCCGGTAATGATCGGCAAATTACCTGTTCCGTAACTTCCTATAATTATTTCATTTCCTGATGCGCCGGATTTTGATATAACCAGATTTCCATAAAAAGTATCGCCTCTTTTAAATAATATCTGATCACCGGGTAATAATGACGGTACGACTGTATTCATTTTTGTAATTGTCTGGAAAGCTGAATCAGGGCTTGTTCCCGTATTCAGATCATTCCCTGACGAGGAAATATAATATACCGTGGCATTTAGATTGCCTGAAGATAAAAATCCCGCTATGCAAAACATCAATAGCAGAATATAAAATTGAATTTTCATATTCCATTTTCATTGATTAAAAAAATTTTGGGGATTTTTTTTTGAGGTACACAAAAGTAATCTAATGAATTCATTAAATCAATATGTTAATTAAATATGACATAAATCATCTTCAGAAATGACCGGTGTTCTGTCTTTTTATTAAACTTAGAATTAAATTTGCGAAGTTATTTGTATCAATTTTTAATCAATCGTTTTAAATTAAATTGACCAGAAAAAAATTTAAAAATGCAACATGAAAAAATTTAAATTTGTAGTTTGCTTACTGACATTAAGTGTGACAATTAATGTCAGTTTAACGGTAGGACAGTGGGTCCAAGCTGGACCCTATGGTGGAAATATTTCTGCTTTCAATGCTTTTGATAATAATTTATTTGCAAATATCGATTGGATTGGAATTTACAGATCCCAGAATAGCGGTGAAATCTGGAATTTGGTTTACAATGTAAATAATCATAATATTTATACATTTGGTAAATCTGAAACATCCGTTTTCGCTTTGGGAACTGAATTGATAAAATCTACTGACAATGGAGAATCATGGATTTTATTAAATCCCGGTTTTAATTTTTGGGATCCATACAATGTTATAAAAAATTTAAATGGAATGATGTTCCTTGGTTGTTCAGCTATTGGAATTTACAGATCATCAAATGACGGAAATAACTGGGTCAGTGTGAATAATAGTTTTACAAATGGAAGAAGCATAGTCGATTTAACATCTCACGGATCCTATATATTCGCATGTGATGGCTATAATAGAATTCTTAAAGGAAACTCTTCAGGTGAAAACTGGACAGTGGTACTTGATTCAACACTGTATTTCAATCATTTATTATCTGCTGATTCTTCCATTTTCATAACTACCAGAGTCGGAGGAGTTTTTAAATCTACTGACAGTGGAGAAAATTGGTTTACCATTAACAATGGATTAACTAATTTGAACGTAAATTCTATTACAAATATAGGATCAAATTTGTTTATTTCAAATGGTGATGGCATTTTCAAGTCAACCGATATGGGAAGCAGCTGGAATTCAGTTTCAATTGGACTAACGGCTTTAAGTAATACTTATCCTTTCAACAGTCAGGATAACTTGATTTCAAATGGATCAATATTATTTGCTGTTTATCAAAATAGCATATACAAATCATCTGACAATGGTTTGACTTGGACTGATATCTATCCCGGCATTTATAATGTCGATGTTAATTCTATTAGCCAGAACAATGATTTTTTGTTTTCATCCAATCAATATGGAATATTCAGGTCGACTGAATCTGATAACTTCTGGCGATTAATTAAACCCGACAGCAATTGTTATCTGCAAGCTGAGGGATCTCATGTATTTTACAGAAAGAATCATGAAGTCTTTAGATCTACTGATAATGGGAATAGCTGGATTTTATCGCTTGCTTCAAACCAAAGCATTCCTTTTCTATCGTTATCAGATGAAAATATATACTCATACAAAGATCACAGGGTATATCAATCTCATGATAACGGAATTTACTGGTATGATTTTTACGGCGGTTTAGATAATTCACTGGATTATACTAATTTGATTTCTGCAGGTTCAAATTTAATTATTTCTTCAAACACCAATAAATTATTCAGAGCCGCAGAAACAGTTTTTCCTAATCCAATTATTTGGCAAGAAATTCAGAATTTGAACGAAGTTGTTAATAATTTTACATACAATGGATATTATCTATATGCTTCCTGTATTAATGGAATATACCGCTCATCAAATTACGGGGACACCTGGGAAGCTTTGTTAAACAGTCCTGATTCAGTTAATTCTAATTGCTTGGTTTCATCCAGAAATAAAATTTTTGCCGGAAATGAATCCGGTCTTTTCTATTCGAATGATTATGGTTCAAACTGGATGGAATTTAATCAAGGTTTAACTGGATCAAGAGAAATCACTTATCTTTATATATCCGGGAATAATATTTTTGCCGGAACAGAAGGAGCTGGCAGCTGGAATATACCACTATCTGATATTCCAAATATTCACAATGATATTGGAGTTGTTCATGTTCTGGATCCACCAAATAGCTTTAACAGATATTCGGTTTGTCAGGATATGATTATTAGTCCAAAATCTGTTTTAATGAATTACGGGACAAACTTTCAGGAAATGATTAAAATTAGTATTGAAATAAAATATAATGGCGCAATTATTTATTCAAATATGAAATTTGATTCAATTAGTCCCGGTGTAATGCGTTTCATAGAATATGATCCGTTTATAATTTCGGGAACAGAAACAGGTTTGTATTCTGTGAAATCATGGACAACTTTACTATCAGATACAAATTATCTAAACGATACAGCTAAATCTGAATTTTCTGTAACCAATGTAAATTTCGGAGCAGGTGAAGACTCTACAATGAATTACTATTTCGCAAATTCTACAGCAGCAGCAAATTGTGCATCGAATCAGCCTGTTTATAATTGGGAAGATACAACAGGAAGTATAAATTTAATTTCAGATGGAATAGCCAAGGTTCCGTTCAGCGAAGGAAATCTGGATGACGGATATTTCGTTCTTGAAAATATCTTACCTGATAATTACCAATTTCAGTTTGATAACATTTGTTATGATAAATTTGTAATTTCGACAAACGGAATAATTGGGTTAGGTGAGAACACTGCAGGGCTCTCTCTTCCGAATCCTCAGAGTATTCCAAACAATAGTATACCAGGACCGGCAATTTTTCCTTTCTGGTATAATTTGAATTTCAATAATAATTTAACGATTGGAAAGAATTTAAAATATAAAATTATTGAAGACAAATTAATTATTACTTATGACAGAGTTCCCACAAGTCACTTAACTCCAGACTCTTATGTTTCTTTTCAGATCATTTTAGAGCTCTCGGCATATTGCGGACCTACAGAAAATGGAATTATAACTTTTCAATATGATAAATCAAAGTGTGGATTTTATTTCATTTATCAATACGAAAATAATTCACTGGGACCGCACATAACAGGCATTCAAAATGCAAATGGAACAGAAGCTGTTCAGTACAAAAGCAATCTAAATCCCGGTGAGATTATAGCAAAAGGTCCATTATTTGATTCTTTAATTGCTGTTTCTTTCGGAAGTGATAAAACTGTACTTCCGGTTGATCTGATATCTTTGACCTTTTCATTGATTAAGAACAATGTCACTCTGCACTGGCAGACTTCCCGGGAATTAAACAACTCCGGTTTCGATATCGAAAGATCCGGTTTGGATAATAAGTGGA
>CALMST010000347.1 GCA_937872315.1 uncultured Ignavibacteria bacterium
ACTCAATACTCAATACTCAATACTCAATACTCAATACTCAATACTCAATACTATTTATAAGCTTCCTTCAAAAACTTCTCTGCTTCCGAATGTGAATTCTGAAAATTAGGCATTTTAAGAACTTTATCATAATAATTCTCGGCAGATGCCCTGTTACCCTGAAAATCATTATACATTCCAGCGATAAGATATATGAATGCCGAATATGCATATTCATTTTCCTTATCGAGTATTTTTGTTATTTCTTCGGCTACTTTTATATACTCCCCTGCCTCGCTGAATCTGTTGAGTCTCAGAAGACATAATGCGGCATAATAATTTGCTTCCCTTTTTAAATTCAGGGTTGTGTATCCGGTTGTATTGCTGTCTATTTTTGTTAAGATCTTTTTCCAGCCTGTAAGCGCCATATCCCATTTTCCGAGACCATTATAACTGTTGTAAAGATATTTTTCAAAAATCGGATTTTCAGGAAATTCTTCGTTAAGCATCTTTGAATAAGTCTCGGCTTCAGGATAATTTTTTTCATATACAAGATTCAAATATGCAAGCACGTATTTTGCTTCAGCTTTAGTGTATTTAGAATCCTGTGAACTTTCTTTGATCTGCATAAGACCTTTATTCTTATCTCCTTTAGGAAAAATAAGCATCAACGGTTTTACAACTGGATATTTATCCGGAACATATTCGGCAAAATAATTATACATTCCGATACCAAAGATCACATCTTTATTTCCGGGATTTATTTCATATGCTTCCTGCAGAAGATTCAGAGCTTCTTTTCCCTGTTCTGCAGCTTTAAGCCAGTTTTCCCGGAGACTGTTTACAAGTCCGCTGTATCCAAGAGCGCCGCCTTTATAAAACATTGCTTCATCATCCCTTTCATTTTTGTCCAACCTCTCATCTGTTATCTCAACAACTTTTTCCGCTTTCTTAAAGAAGATATTGTCCAGAGAATCATTTTCCTTATTCAGGTTGATCCTCCACCAGTCAACCATTGCCAGAAAAAAATAACCTGCCGGATCTCCGGGATCTGATGTAACAATTTCATTGAATAACATTTGTGCTGAGTCAAATTTAACATGATAAATATAATCAATCCCTTTTGATATCTTCTCTTCTTTAGTTTGAGGAAATATATCCCGGGAAGATAATATGATCAATGAGAATAATGTTAAAGAAAATATTCTGTACATTTACGTTAATATTAAATTAAATTTAACTGATACCAAAATAGAAAAATTACCACACCGACTCAACTCACTTATAATACTCGTTAAATACATTAAAATCCACAAACTCTGAATATTCAATGCAAACCAAAATAAAAAAGACAGCTCTGTTCAGAACTGTCTTTTAAATTTAAATCAATTTCAAATCATTTTGAATCAGCAGAGTTTGAAATTTTTGAAAAATAATTCTTTAATTCATATCGGGATCTTTCCTTTGAAGCATCATTCTGTGAAGTCGCGGTTTCAGGGGTTATTTTGCTTACAAAGTCAGATGCGTTATTATAAACGATCAGAAGATCTGTCAGATCTACCAGTCCGTCACCCGTAAGATCTGACAATACATATCCAAGAGCAAAATTAGCTCCGTCATTATATATCTGTAAAAGATCAGAAAGTTCAATTAAACCGTCTTTATTTAAATCACCGGCGAAAAGACAGTATTTACCGTTAATCAGATTTAAGTTATTCCCGTAACCCTGCGATGCCGATGAAGTAAAATCATAATATCCCGTAACTCCCGCAGTGATGGATTCTCCTCCCGACTTACTCCAGGTCTCAAGAGAATTTCTGTGAGATACTTGTAAATAATATGTATCGGATATGACATTTTTGAATACCAGTCCAGCATTATTTGTTACCGAATCCATAACAGCAGATGCGGAATCCACTACTGCAAAAGGACTTACATTTTTTCTCAGATAAACTTTAACAGTATCTGACATGTTTTGAGTAACTCCGTTATAGAACCCTTCCGGAGAAAGTTTTACATTATATAAAGTATAAACTTTAAAAGTAGAAATATTGACGTTATCAATATATAAATTATTTCCGTAACCACTTCTTGCTCTGTACCTGATCTTGTTGGTTCCTTCAGGTAATGCAATTGACTTGGACAACCACTGATTTGCAAGAGTAGGAGTATAAAGATTTCCTGAAGGTTCTGTTGTCACCATTGAATTTAACTCTCCAATTACATCTCCATTTTTTCCTCTGAATCTTGCAAGCTCATTAAATGTTGAACCCCCGTTAGTAGAATATTCTATTATAAGCGAGTCAACTGCATTTCCTGTGTATGGTGAATATGAATAATCATATTTTAAAGAATCACCCGAAACAGATGCTGGAAAATCAGGAGTGAGCAGCGATTGATTGGTTCCGTTTGTTGCATTCCAGAAATCAAATTTTGAACTGCCTGTTCCTATATTATAAGCACTGACACTACTGTATACCCATCGTATTGTACCTGTATAATTAAATGACCAGTTCTTTGGAGGATATGAACCGTCAAATTCCTGATTCACTCTGGTAATTCCTTCTCCAAGATAAGGTGTAAGTGTTCCGCTGATCACATCATTAGCCGGATTTATGTCATCTGTAATATATACAGAATCTTTCACTGTATAGGCTAGTCCGGGAGTGAATGTCCATGGATCAAAAGTAACGGGAGATTCACCGTCTGAAACAAGATTGACTACATTTTTAGTGCTGGTATAACCACCAGGTGTAATCGTTCTCGTGACATTGAATGTAGCGCTGGCAGCACCATTGTTATTTTTAACAGTTCCGGTTGGATTAATTGTAACAGTATTATAGAACTGATCTCCAGTTCCGTTCAGAGATAATGCCTGAACATCAATAGACGCTACCACAGGATTATCAGTATAAGTAATATTAAGTTTGTAAATATTACTTCCCTGCTGAGCTAAAATAAGACCTCTTTCAGCAATCAAAATACCGCCGCCATGTCCGCTTAAACCTGTATTAATGTTAGTCCAGTTTGTTCCGCCGTTTGTTGAGATTGTTGCCGCTGCACCCCAGCTTCCTGTGATCACAACTGTAGGATCTTCTCTGCAGACATCAGAGCCCCATCCGGAGAATCCGGTGCTTCTGTGAACAGAATAAGAGCTTCCCATATCTGTTGATTTATAAATATTACTGCCGCTCCATTCCGTACACCATATAATATTTTTATCAAAAACAGTATTACACATCGAAGGTGTTTCACTTGATTGAGTAGAATCAATATTAACCCAGTTTACACCGCCATTAGTTGATTTGAACATTCTTGCAGAATTACTGCTGCTTGTTACACCGTCTCCCAGTATGATCACATCAGGAGTATCCCAAGTAACTAAAATTTCACATGGACTTCTGAATGGGTAATTACCGCTTATCTCAGTGAACGAAGCTCCACTATTAGTTGATTTCCAGAAACCACCGCCGTCCGGCGCAAAATAAAACACACTTGGATTATTCTGGTCTATTTCAAGAGGCTGGCCGTAATTACTGAAATTTTTAGTCAGAACTGTTGTCCATGTAGATCCATAGTTTGTTGTTCTTGCAATCAAATCAGTTGAACTTTGATTAGCAACCAGCCAGATATTTGTGTCTAAAGGACTTACGAAAAATGAATGGGGTGTACCTGAGCCGGGATAACTGTTACCGACAGCTGTCCAGCTTTCACCTCTGTTTCTGCTGACATAGACATTATTACCAAAAGCGACAAAAAAAGTATTGTTTACATAAGGATGAGCGCAAAGATTATTTCCCAGAAAACTTCCGCTTGCGCCGGATTTTGCAACCCAGTTATATGCAACAGAAGAACCGTTAGGCATACTCCATGTAGCACCACCGTTTGTTGTATAAATGATTACCCTGTTAAGACTGCTTACAGCCCATCCTTTATTATTGTCATAATAAAAAATATCTTTCAGATCGGCAAGCATCGGATTCATTTCAAAGTTGAAAAAGTTATTACTGCCGCTTTTATTGTTTCTGATAAATCCACCTCCTCCGCAAACGTGTACATCATTGATTGCAGTACCGGTCAGACCAGTAATATCTTTATTTGTTCTGCTTACTGCATCTGTCCAGCCGCTACCTGTGTTTTTTAAAATTACACCGTTTGCGCCTGTTATGATTCTGTCAGTTCCGAAGTATTTTATCTTTAAAAGATCTGTTCCCACTCCCGAACTTTCGACAGTCCAGGAAGTACCGGCATTAGTTGTAAAATATACAATTCCGCCTGCACCGACAACAGTACCGTTATTGCCATTAAAATCAATAGAGCTTAAATTTTCACCTGATATCCCGGTGTTACTGCTGGACCAGTTTACTCCGCCATTAACGGTTTTCAAAACAAGTCCGCCGTCTCCGCATACATAGCCTGTATTTGCATCAGTGAATTTTACGGATTTAAGATCCGAACCGCTTCCTACATTGTATATATTTATTGGAGAAGACGTTATCATTGTTTTATAAACATTTCCTGAAGCACCTGCTATCCAGACATCAGCACCAAAAGAAGTTACAGAATAAAGATTTGGATTTCCTGCTACCGTTGTGCTGGAATATGATACTCCGCCGTTTCCTGATCTGTACATTCTTCCCGCATTTCCAACGGCTAAAATATTAATTCCGTCAGAGGATGTCACGCTGTTAAATCCCTGGGCAAATACAGCATCAGAGAATATTAGCAGTATTGACATCACCGTAAAGAGGGATTTTAAAAAGTTTTTAATTTTCATTTAAATTAGAATAATTTTGTTAAAGAGTTTTAAAAAATTTTATTTTACTATAATGTTTTTATTGTATTCAATAAATTCTCTTTCAGAATTAATTTTTACATTCTGCAATTCCGAAGGAGAGGATGCAGGAGTAACCGCAGAAACGAAATTTGCAGCATTATTGAATCCGAGAATCAGATCGGTCAGATCTGTTAATCCGTCTCCTGTCAGATCTGAAACTATATATCCGGTTGCAAATTCTGATGATTTGTTATACAATTCCAGTACGTCCGCAAGATCAATAATACCATTTACTATAACATCTCCGCTGAAAAGACACCATATAGAATTTTTCAGTACAACATTGTTTCCGAAAGCCTGAGTCTGAAGAGAAGTAAAATCATAATTTGATGTAATTCCCCTTGTAAAAGATTCGCCACCCGGTTTGCTCCAGGTTTCAAGAGCATTCCTGTGTTTTATCTGAATGTAATAATTTCCAGAGCCGGCATTTTTGAAAACAAAAGGTGCAGTAAAATTCAAAGAATCGATCACGGCATATGAAGAATCCACTAACGCGAACGGACTTGATGAATTTCTAAGATAAGCTTTAACAGTATCTTTTATATTCATTGTTGCGCCGTTATACAAACCTTCAGGTGTTAGCATAATATTATACTGTGTGTACATGGTTCCACCTTTAATTTTTATGCTGTCCAGATAAAGGTTATCACCGAATCCGCTTACAGCTTTGAATCTGATCTTATTGGTTCCGGACGGAAGAGCCCATTTTCTGCTTAGCCACTGACCGGCTGAAGGAGTAAAATTTCCTCCTGATGTAACAGTGTTAAGGGCATAAATTCCGGCTGCTCCGGTATTTCCATAGAGTCTTACAAGAGTACTGAAAGAGCTTCCGTTGTTTGTTGAAGTTTCAATTATTAAAGAATCCGTAGTTCCATTGTAAGGCGCGTATGCATAATCGTATTCAAGAGAATCACCTGCCGCGGTTGATGGGAAATTAGAAGAAAGCATGGATTGCGTTGTGCCGTTTGATGCAGACCAGAAATTATATTTAGCAGATCCGATCCCTACTCCATAACTGCTTACAGTATTATATTGCCAGTACATTGTACCTGATCCTTCAAGCGTCCATCCGGCAGGAGGATATGTTCCGGTGAATCCTTCACTGATCCTGTTTGAAGGCTGACCAAGATACGGGGTAAGATTGCCTGAGATAACGTCATTACCGTTATCAGCATCATCTGATATATAAACTGAATCTCTTATTGTATATAAAGTACCTGCATTAAATGTCCATGAATCAAAATTTACATTTGTACTGCTGCTGGCTGTAAGATTTGAGACAGTTTTTGTACTTACATAATTTCCGGGACTGATCCTCCTTGTAACTGTAAATGTTGCAGAAGCCGAAGCATTGTTATTCTTTACAACTCCATAAGGAATTATTACAGGAGTTTCATAATAGGCAACACCTGATTCTCCGATTGACAGAGCCTGAACATCAATATTAATAAGAACGGGAGTATCAGTATAAACTATGTTCAGTTTATACAAAGTACTTGTCTGCATATTAAGCATAAGATCTCTTTCAGGAACCATTATTCCCGCACCGGCTCCAGATAAACCAGTATTAACATTGAAAAAGTTACTACCGCCGTTTGTAGTAAGATATGCCTGTGAACCATAATTACCCGTCAAAACGACAGTAGGATCTTCACGACAAAGATCAGAACCCCAGCCGCTTCCTGAATTACTCGATATGATATTCCAGTTGTTTCCCGAATTGACTGTTTTGAATACCTGTGTACTTCCCCAGGTTGTCGCATAACAAATAGTGTTATCAAAAACCGAATTGCACATTGACGGTACTTCTGAAGAAGAGTTTGGCTTTACCTGAACCCACGTTGCGGCTGCGTCTGTTGATTTGTAAATATCAGCTCCGTCATCACCCATAAACAATACACTGGAATTATCCCATTGAATAATAAGATCACATGGCTGTCCTATATTTGAATTATTATAAGCCGCTACTAAGTTAAATGAAGCGCCATTATTTGTTGATTTATAAACTCCTTCTCCCGCACTGTTGGATGGTGCAAAATAAAAAACTGAAGGATTATTCTGATCCATCTCAAGTGGTTGTCCGTAAGTGCTGAAATCTTTTGCTATAATATTTGTCCATGTAGCACCGTAATTTGTTGATCTTACTATACAGTCTGTGGAGTTTTCCATAGCTGCTACCCATATATTAGTATCGACAGGGCTTACATAAAATGAATGCGCCCTTGAACCAATTCCGATGGTTCCTATCTGTATCCAGTTTTCCCCTCTGTCACCGCTTCTGTAGACTTTATTACCATAAACTACAAACATAGCTTCCCTGACATTCGGGTGAAGACAAAGATTGTTTCCTATACCGCTTCCGCTTGGTGTTTTAGCTACCCAGTTGTAGGAAACTGAAGAACCTGCCGGCATTTCCCAGCTTGATCCGCCATCTGTTGTCCGGATTATTACACGGTTAAGAGGACTTACTGCCCAGCCATTATTTGCATCATAATAAAATATGTCTGTAAGATTAGCAAGCATTGGATTCTTTTCAAAATTAAAGAAGTTGCTGCTTCCGCTTTTATTATTTCTAATAAAACCGCCTCCGCCGCAGACATGTACATCAGCTGCTGACGTACCCGAAAGACCCCGGATGTCAGACTTAGTTCTTGTAATTACAGAAGACCATACACCTCCGTTACCGGACAAAATAGTTCCGTATTCTCCTACAGCATAAAGACTGCTTCCGAAATATTGTACTTTCAATAAATTATAAGCTGTCCCTGAAGACTGCGCAGACCAGCTTGCTCCTGCATTAGCTGTAACGTAGATTGATCCGTTATCACCGACAACTGTTCCGTTAGTCAGATCAGTGAATGCAACAGACCTTAAATTAACAGAAGCTATTCCGCTATTGCTTGGAGTCCAGTTGACACCGCCATTAACGGTTTTAAATAAAACACCGCCGTCTCCGCAAACATATCCTGTATTCGAATTTAAAAAAATAATCGAATTTAAAGTATTGGAAGTTCCTGTGTTATAAGGTGTGTAAGGTGAAACCGTTTTTAATGTCTTATAAATATTGCCATTCTGCCCGCACATCCAAACATCATTTCCGAAGGAAGTAACACATTTAAGATCCGGTAAACCGGAAACAGACGAGCTTGAATAAGTAACACCGCCGGAGGCAGATCTGTAAATTTTTCCTGAATTTCCGACTGCCACTAAGTTTACGCCATCGGGCGTAGTAATGCTGTTAAATCCCTGTGCCTGAATTTTTCCTGATACTGAAATCAGACAAAAGGATAATACAGAAAGTACAAATAATTTCATTGTCTTTAATTATAATTTAAATTTTTTGGGAATGTGTATACAAAATAAGCTTAATGTTTATCAGATTCAATTAAAATTAAGGATTTACTGATTTTTTTTTATGGTAAGGATTTAACGGGATTTTGGATTAATTTTGATGCCCAAAAGTAAAAACTGAATAAACTGCGGGGTTTAATTACTTTTAAATTTGATATAATAATGTATTAATCAATGAATCAATTCACATCATTTTTTAAAAAACCTTTTTTTGTCAATCTGATATATGTAATTCTTACTTTCCTTCTCACCGTAGTAACTGATCTCCTTTTCATCAATCTTTACTGCTCCCGATTTTTCAATGGCTTTTTGTGATCTGATGTTTTCAGATCCAATGTGAAAATGAACTTTGTCAACAAATTGAAAGGCATATTCAAGCATCATCTTTTTTACCGCCTGATTATAAGTACTCCCCCAGTGATCCCTTGCGAAAAATGTATATCCAATAGCAATAGTATTCGATGTTTCAGCAGGATAATAAAACCTCGTGCTTCCTATCGCCTTTCCGGTTTTATTGTCATAAATCAGGAATGCGCCTTTGGATTCCATAGCGCCTTTAAAGAAATTTTTAAAGACCTCCCGTATATATCTGTCTTTGTTAGGATGTTGCTCCCAAACTAGCGGATCTGAAGATACTTCAAAAAGAGTTTCGAAATCTTCTTCCTTTAGTGGAATGAGTTTTACAATTTCATTTTCAAGAATTGGTTGTAATTCGAATTTCATATGTGCGGGTATTAAGTGTTTTGTATTAGGTATTTGGTATTAAATATTAGGTATTCCGTAAATGGGACTTTTAAAATTCAAAATATGAATCATAATCTAATATTTCAGTAAGAAAATTAAGTGCACAAAAAAAAGCTGAAAGATCTGTCTTCCAGCTTTTAGTGTTATATTAATATTACTCAAATAATTACTTTAAAAGAATCATAGATTTAGTTTCCGAAAACTCCCCTGCCGTGAGCCTGTAATAATAAACACCACTTGGCAAACCTATTCCGTCAAATCCAAACTTATATTTTCCCGGACTTAACTTTTCATTAACCAAAGTTGCAACTTCCTTACCAACCAAATCATAGACTTTTAAAGAAACAAATCCAAATTCCGAAATTCCAAATTCCAAATTAGTTGAAGGGTTGAACGGGTTTGGATAATTTTGCTCCAAACTGTATTTTTCCGGAATTTCATTTGAGATATTATTCACGGCAAGAACTGTCTGAAAATTCTGATCATAAATACTCTGAACATGATCCGATAAATTCCTTAGTTCAGATATACTGTTCAGATTGCTGCTTCCTCTTGCAATAACCTGAGCGACAATTATAGACTGAGTATCATTCGCGCTCATATTGAATGGTCCAAAACTTTGCAGATATCTTCTGTCACTTCCTCCCGACATTATCCAACCAGTTCCCAATACAGGATCTCCCGAATATGTTTTTTTTGTAGACTGCCCGTTGGTTGGATTGATCCATGATTCACCTGTATTCCATTTTCCTTCCAATACTCTGTAAGTCTCTGCATAATCCTGTGGATCTGCAGGTAAAGGTAATCCGTTATTGTAAGTATTAAATACATTCATACCGGTAAACTTGTATCCGACTTTGACAATAAGATTCTTCGAACCGGGAGGATAATAATACCTGGCAGTATCATTATTGTTTCCTGTAAAAATTGCCGGGCTTCTTAGAAGTTTTGTCCCGACAGCCGGAGGAGCCGCCCCGTACACTCCGTCATTATCTGTATCATTATATGTAAAAGCTAAATTTCTTAAAGTATCACATCCAATCCTGTCATCTGTTGCAGTTCCCAGATCATCATCAGTCCATATGGCAAGATAAGTATTAACCCATTCAGTATTGCTTCTGTTAATAATTCTGAATTCTATAAATTGTACATTCTGTAATCCGCCATAATTATAACACCAGTTAGTCTGCAAAATCTGGGCTTTTAAAGAAGCCAGGCTTCCGTTATTGGATGTATGAGGATAGGCATCAGTGTAAGCATAAAACATTGTCTGTGTACCAAGCCAGTAAGGCTGACCAGATAAGTTTACATAAGCACCTTGATTTACCGGCCAGTTCTGATAATCAGGTTCTGTAGTATTCCCTATATTTATTTTATAGATCCTGTACAAAGGATCTGACTCCCCCTGAGGAACACCGTTTGCATCCACGTAGCCGTTCTTAAAATCATAGGAGTATTCAGCTACAGCTGCCAATGTATCATTTCCCGATAAGCAACCCATCCAGACGCCCGATGCATATCTGGCGGTTTTTCCTGAACCTATCGGCCATTCAAAACCAGCATTACCGGTACCGGGATCCCGGTTGAAAGAACCGTTTGTTCTGTACCATGATTTATGTTATTGGCATTCAGCTGGCTGGAAGTAATAACCTTCAGATTATTAACATTGGCAGAGCCGTCACTCTGATGTGAACTTTTGGGTTCATCTTTCATCTTAGTAAAAGCAAAAAACAGAAAGCAGGATGTTGCGATGACAAGTAAGAAATTTGTCTTTTTCATGATAAGTCTCCTTTTAAGTTTATTATAGTTTTTTAGAGCATATTTTATTAAAAAAAATAAAATTTTTAATCTACAACTAACTAAAACTGAATTAGTTTGTTACTGAATAGTACACCTTAAAAACAGAACGGTGATAAAATTCCGTAATAATAAATTTTATATAATAAACGTGAAGAATAAATATTGGAAAGGAGTTGGTTGAATAGTTGATTTTCCATATTGCTTCCTGATTTCGTTAAACTTAATACTTTAAAAATTTTTTTGCAAGTACATATAAAAAAAGCTGAAAGATCACTCCTTCAGCTTTTTTAAAATATTAATATTATCTATGTTTATGCTTTCTTATTTGATGAGAGTCATTTTTTTAGTACTTACAAAATTATCCGTAGATAATTTATAAAAATAAATACCTGATGATAATTGAGATGCATCAAAACTGATCTCGTATGTTCCGACATTTCTGTATCCGGAAACCAGATCCGCTACTTCTCTTCCGAGTCTGTCAAATACTTTCAGAGATACATTACCCTGTTCGGGCATTGTAAATTTAATGGTAGTGGAAGGATTGAAAGGATTCGGGTAATTCTGTGACAGATCATATGAAGAAGGTACAGAAGAAATTATATTTTCACTAGTAGAGGTAAGAATACTGTAGTTTATAACTAATTTGAACAAACTACCGGTCTGCATATTCAGCAAATAACCTCTTTCGGGAACCATAATTCCAGCTCCTGCGCCGCTAAGTCCCATACTTACAGTTGCAAAACTTACACCACCGTTGGTTGTTAACCAAGACTGTGAACCATAATTGCCAGTAAGAACAACTGTCGGATCTTCACGGCAAACATCAGAACCCCATCCGCTTCCTGAGTTGTTTGAAACTATACTCCAGTTGTCTCCGCTGTCAGTAGTCCTGAATACCTGTGGACTGCTCCATGTAGTCGCATAGCAGAATGTATTATCAAAAATTGAATTACACATCGATGGCACTTCTGAAGATGAACCCGGTTTTACGAGAGTCCAGGTAGCAGCTCCGTCAGTTGATTTCCAGATATCTGCTCCGTCATCACCCATATAGATCTCATTCGGATGATCCCATCTGATGATGAGATCACAAGGTTGATTAATTCCGGAGTTGTTGTATGATGCAACTTTTGTAAAAGTAGCTCCAACGTCTGTTGATTTATAAACTCCTTCTCCTCCGCTGTTAGAAGGAGCAAAATAAAAATTATTCGGATCATTCTGATCCATTTCAAGAGGCTGTCCGTAAGTACTGAAATCTCTTGCCAGAATATTTGTCCATGTAGCTCCGTAATTTGTAGTTCTGACAATACAGTCAGGTGAATTTTCCATAGCAGCCAGCCAAATATTAGTATCGATCGGACTTACATAGAATGAATGAGCTCTCGAACCGATACCGACAGTTGCAATTTGTGTCCATGTTTCAGCTTTGTCTCTGCTTACATATACTTTATTTCCATAGACTACAAAAGCTGAATTTCTGTCAGTAGGATGCATACACAGATTATTTCCTATACCGCTTCCGCTTGGAGATTTCTGAACCCAAGACATAGATGCAGAAGCGCCGGCTGTTAATTCCCAGCTCATGCCGCCGTTTGTAGTTCTGATAATTGCATTGTTGAGACTGCTGACCGCAAATCCCAGATCATCATTATAAAAATAAAGATCCACAAGATTAGCCATCATCGGATTGATCTCAAAATTCAGGAACTCGCTGCTTCCGCTCATATTATTTCTTATAAAACCGCCTCCGCCTGCTACGTGCGCAGTTGTATATGAAGTACCGGATATTGCTCTTATATCAGAATTCGTTCTTGAATCTATTGAATTCCATAATCCGGTTGCATCACTTGTAATAAGCGTTCCATATTCGCCTGCTATGATAATTCCTCCTGTGAAATATTTTACATCAAGCAGATTTTTATCGGTAATAGTATTAAAAGGCATCCAGGTTACTCCACCGTCACTGGTAGTGTAGATAGTTCCGTTATTACCGACTACAACGCCTTTTGTATTATCTACAAAACTTATTCCGTTCAGATCTTCATTCGGAATACCTGTCATTGAAGGGGTCCAGTCAGCTCCGCCGTTTGTGGATCTGTAAATGCTTCCTCCGCTTCCGCAGACATATCCTGTATTTGCATCAATAAAGTACACTGAATTCACCGTAAAAGATGAACCGACATTATAGTTGGTTATAGCAGAATTTGATTTTCCGGTCTTATAAATATTTCCGTTTTCACCTGTAAACCAGACATCATTATCAACAGAATAAACTGATCTCAGATCTTCTGAATTGTATGAATAACTTGCCCAGGTATTGCCGCCATTGGAAGACCGGAATATCAGACCGTTGTCTCCAACTGCGATGACATAAACACCGTCAGGTGTATGAATACTGTTGAAGCCTACTGCATTACCATCATTTGCTGAGATCAAAAATGATAACAAAAATAGGCAAAAAACTGAAAATAAGTTTTTCATTTTTTTATTTCTTTAATTAGTAAATTTTTTTGGAATGTGAGTTATAAAATAACCCGAAATGGTCTTATATGCAATATAATTTTGTGAAATGCTTTAATTCTCTCAGAAATACTGTCAAATATATTTCCGGATAAATAAAATAGGTTTTGGTATTTATATTATTCCATCATTTATCAGATAGATTTATGAAACCGAATGTGATATATAACTGAAAAAAAATCAGAGTAATGGAGTAATGGAGGAATGTAGAAAAATTCCAGTTTGAACATGCCGGCAGCTCTTTTCTGACGGCAGGCATTATGTTTAAAAAAACTGAAACCTTCTGTTTGAAATTATATGATCAAATAATATCTTATTCCCCAAATCAGTTAATATAAAAATCACAATTAACCATTACCTATTTCAACAGGATCATCTGTTTTGTATCAACAGTCATTCCATCAACTTCCAATCTGTAAAAATAAACTCCGCCTGAAAGCTGAGAATTTATGGTTGAGAATTGATATTTGTAATTTCCGGCGGGTATAGATTCATTCACCAATACCGCAACTTCTCTTCCAAGACCATCATAAATTTTTAAAGAAACAAATCCCGATTCCGAAATCCCAAATTCCAGATTCGTTGAAGGGTTGAACGGATTCGGATAGTTCTGTTTTAATATAAAAGATGAAGGTATTTCAGAATTTATCTGCGTGACGGATGTCGTATTATTCAGAAAATAAAATGTAACAGTACTGTTTCCCGCATTCGGCACGGCGAGAGTGTCAGAATTTTTATTAACATAAATATCAGCAGGATTACTTAAACCACCTGTGACAATTACGGGAGCATTTGTAAAGTTAATATCGTATTTAACCACTGATTGTATTCCCCAGGTTGAAATATATACATTATCATTTCTGTCAAGAGAAATTCCGTCACAGTTAGAATATGGAGTAATGATAATATTAGATATGACTGAATCAGCAAAGTTGACCTGCTTTACAGGAGCGCTTCCTCCCCAGCAGCAGATCAGCAATCTGTTTCTTACCGCATCTACATAGACTCCGTTTGGCTGATTTGTTGTAAGCACATAAATCCAGTAATCTGAATTGTTTGTATTTAATTTATAAATTCTTCTGTTGGTGAAATCCGAAACATATGCCATACCGGAATTATCAATTGCGATATCATTCAAGAATGAAGAGCCTGTCAATGTTACATTAAATTCTTCTGCAGCAGTAGTGAGATTATAACCTCTCACTTTGTTTCCGTTACAAACATAAGCTCTGCCGCTGAAAACAGTTATTCCGTGAATACCTCCGCCGACAGTTACAAAGTCTGTAACAACTCCCTGCAGGTCTCTCTGAACTATCTTCGAACTGCTTGTATTCGATATAAGATATCTGCTTCCTGTAGAATCATATGTGACGCTTTCGGGACTGCTGTATTGTGAATAAATATTACCGGGTAGAAATGAGATTGTTATAAGGAGTAAAATAAGTTTTTTCAAATTTGCAGTTTTAAATTTATAAAAAGTATTGAGTATTAACTATCCGGTAAATGGATATATAGAAATTTATACTATATAAATTCTATCCTGCCGACATTTTTTCAGCAATCCATTGATTAACAATATCTTCAAGAATCGGAAGTGGTAAAGCTCCGTTCATTAAAATAACATCATGGAAATCCTTTATCTCAAATTTATCCCCAAGACTGACTTCGGCTTTTTTTCTCAGTTCTTTTATTTTAAGCTCGCCGATCTTGTAAGCCAGAGCCTGACCTGGCCATGAGATATATCTGTCAATTTCCGACTGAATATCCTGATCCGAATTAGGAGTATATTTTCTCATGAAATCATATGCCTGTTCTCGCGACCATTTTTTGTCATGAATGCCGGTATCCACTACAAGCCTGCATGCTCTCCATATTTCAAAAGTCAGCGCTCCGTAAAGCTGATAAAGATCTTCATACATACCTGTTTCATATCCGAGACTTTCAGAATAGAGTCCCCAGCCTTCTACAAATGCAGTAACTCCGAGATCTCTTCTGAATTTGGGCAGGTCAGTCTGCTCCTGCGCAAGTGATATCTGAAGATGATGACCCGGAACAGCCTCATGCATTGCAAGTGATGTCATTGTATATTTTGGTCTTGCAGACAGGTTGTAGGTATTTACATAAAAATATCCCGGTCTCGACCCGTCTTCCGGGGCTGAATAATAATAAGCAGCCGGAGCCGAAGCGGCACGAAACTCCTCCATCTCTTTCAGATCATATTTCGCTTTTGGTAGTCTGCCGAACAATCCGGGTAGCGTTGTATCGACCTTCGAAAGTATTTCCCTGAATCCATTAAGAAGATCTTCTTTATCTGTATAATAAAATTGTGGATCCGCTTTGATATACACATTAAACTCTTCGAGTGTGCCGTCAAAACCTATGCTGTCCTTGACACTTTCCATTAGAACAACTATTCTGTTTACTTCACTCAGCCCCAGTTCATGTATCTCATCAGCAGTATAATCTAAAGTCGTATAATCCTTAATATCTTTTTCATACCTCTCTTTACCATCGGGAAGCGCCCATATTCCGGCATCTTTTCTGCATTCAGGGATATACTCGTTCTTGACAAAATCATACAATTTCCTGTAACCCGGGATGATGTTATCTTCAATAATATTTTTCAGTTCGTCTGATACCTGGATTTTTTCTTCTGCAGACAATTTATTATCATTATACATTGGCGAATAAAATTCTGATTTCTCAGTTTCAGTATTCATAACATTTTCCATCTGCGTAAGCGTTTGTTCCATTATAAATACCGGTGGTACAATTCCAGAGGCGATTCCCTTTTTCATGTTTGAGATAGTATTATCTATATTTTCCTCAAATCCTCTTAATCTTTTAAAATATTTCTGATACTCTTCATAAGTATCTGTTGGCTGAACAAAAGCAAGCTGCGGAAAATTTATATGTATTCCCCATTGCTGTCCCAAAGGCATAAAATAGCCTTTGAATTTTTCATCAGCCAGATTATCCTCAAGTGAAGATTTAAAAAGATCAAAGTTAAGTTTGTTTTCGGTACTCAGAGAAGTGTATTCAATTTTATTCAGTCGGTTCAGAAAAACACTCAGCGTATCATAATATGCAAATACAGCTTCTTCGGAATTATCCGAAAGCTGATCGTCATATCTGTGATCACCTTCATAGGTTGCTCCTTCAGGATAGGTGCGTTTATTGTATTCATCATAATCACTGAAAAGAGACAAAAGCTCTGAATCAGAATCACCTGAAAAGGATTGCTTAACGGATACTGTCATAATAACCATTATTGTCAGAAAGAATAATTGTTTCATGTGTGTTTAATTAGATAATTTTAAACCCGGTTTATAATATTCTAAAAAAATTTTAACACCGGAAGGAATTATAAAAAAGCCGGAGAATATCCGGCTTTTAAATATATAATTTGAATCTTTACGTTAATTTAATGCTACCCAATACCCAATACCCAATACACAATACACAATACCCAATACTATTTTACAAGGATCATCTTTTTCGTAGCCGTAAAGTTATCTGTTTCCAGTCTGTAAAAATATATACCCGAACCAAAAGTCGAAGCGTCAAAAGTTATTTCATAAGTTCCCGCAGATTTATTTCCGTTCACTAAAATAGCAACTTCCTTACCAAGCTGATTATATACTTTTAAAGAGACATTTCCTGAATTCGGCACTCCGAATTTTATATTAGTGGTCGGATTGAACGGATTCGGATAATTCTGATTTAGTTCATAAGTATCAGGAGCAATTGTCGATACTGTATTTTCACTTACAGATGTTAATACACTATAAGTAATATTCAGTTTATATACTCCGCCACCGTGCTGGATAAGAAGATTTGCTTTATCAAGGAAACAGATACCTGCCGCAGGAGAGCTTCCGACATTTACATTAATAAAATTATCTCCGCCGTCTAAAGAAATATATGAATCACTTCCGTATTTATCATAGCAGACAGCAGTCGGATCATCCTTAGCTATATCTGTAGCCCATAATGAACCAGACTGGTTAAGACTTGAGAAATTTGAACCGGCATTATCACTCTTCCAGAAACTTCCCGAGCTCCATGTAGAATGATACATTAGTTCAGGAACAACATTAGTACTTGCTATCATGGGAATTTCTGAACCTGAAACAGTATTGATAAGAGTCCAGTTCATGCCGCCGTTAACCGATTTCCAGACTTTACCGGATCCGGAACCTGTAGTACCGTCACCAACGACAATTACATCTGAATTCTTATATTGCACGACTACATCGCAGGGACTTCTGAATACTCCACCTGCTTCTCCTCCGCTAAGAGTTATCCATGTGTTACCAAAATCTGTGGATTTTCTCATCGGCGCATTATCCGGTGCCAGATAAACCGTATTGGCATCATTTGGATCCTGCTCTAAAGGCATCCCGTAAGATGTCAGGTTTATAGGGTTGATCAGATCAAACCATGTTGCACCGTAATCAGTACTTTTTATTACTCTTCCACTGCCTGATCCTTTTGTTGCGATCATTATATTCGTATCGAGAGCGTTTACATAAAATGAGTGACATGAACTTCCCGGTACGCTTCCATTAATAAGAGTCCAGGTTTCGCCTTTATCAAGACTTCTGTATAAAGCAGATCCTGCTAAAATAAATACACCGTTTTTATTTTGCGGATGAAGGCAGAAGGGATTTCCAATGTTACCGGAACTGGAACGCTTTTGTGAATAATTGTAAGATACTGAAACACCTGCAGGGAACTGCCATGTAGTCCCGCCATTGGAAGTTCTTAAAATCGCATTGTTGGTGGAAGCTACTACCCAGCCTTTATCTGCATCAGAGAAATAAATATCCGAGACCATTGCCATCATTGGATTTTTCTGAAATGTGAATGTCACTCCGCCGTCGATTGATTTTCTTATAAAACCACCGCCGCCGCATGAATAGAAAGTATTTTCATCTATCATTTTTATTCCTGTAACTTCGGCTTTATTAACAATGTCATAATCAATCATAGACCATGTAGTTCCGTTATATTTTAAAATAAATGCATCAGCGCCGGTTGCAATAATAGTATTGCCTTTCATATCTACTTTTAAAAGATCCTTTGTAGTGGAAGTTGTATATTGATTCCATGTAGAACCTCCGTCATTAGTATAAATTATAACTCCATTATCACCGCATGCAACGCCGTTATCAGCGCTGGTAAATACAACAGAATTTAAATTCGAAGAAACATTAGAGGTCTGAGCTGTCCAGTCAATTCCGCCGTTTACTGACTTTCCGACAGTACCGTTATCACCGACTACATAACCGATGTTCTCATCGGCAAAAATTATTGAATTCAGATTATCTGTTGAAAAATTATGATTGGTAAACGACTGAGCACCGTCCTGACTAACCATGACAGTTCCGCCGCTTCCGGCTATCCAAGCTTTTGAATTTTTTGCATAAACAGAATTCAGATCTGAAGTACCTTTAGGATAACTTCCGTAATTTAATCCTCCGTTAAGGGATTTTAAAAAATTTCCATTGTCCCCTACTGCTATTACAAGATTTCCGTCAGGTGAATAAACTGCGTTTAATCCCTGAGCAGATGAAAAATTTGTACTGAATGTAAGTAAGGAAAATAAGAAAATAGCTGTAGAAAAAATAAAGCCTTTTTTCATTTTTTTTAGGTGTGTTTAATTATTAATATTTTCAAAAGTAATGCAATGGAAAATGAATTACAATTTATATTTTTTCACCAGCAGATATCTTTTTGTAAAAGAAATTTTCACCGGATCAAAGATAATATGGATTGAGCTGATTTTTTTAAAAAAATAAAACAGATATGATTTTACAAAAAAAACAGAATTAGTCATTTTTAAAACATGATCTGCTATTATCTGTAAAATCCGTTTCTTCAGTGTTCCTATTTTGCCCCTGCTAATATGAATAAGTCATTGAAAAAATTAAAATTCAAATTACAAACGCACTTACTTCTGAAACAATGTTACAATTCACTTTATTAAAACCATTTTCCTTGTTTTAACTGGTATCTTATCAATAAACAACGAATAATAATATATTCCGCTGGATAGTTGTTCTCCTGAAAAAGTAATCTTATAATTTCCTGCCGGTTTGTCTTCATTTATTATCGTCTCTTTTTCATTGCCAAGTACATCAAATATTTTCATCGTTACCATGCCTTGTAAAGGCAAAGCAAATTCTATACTTGTAACAGGGTTGAAAGGGTTTGGATAATTTTGCCCGAGAGAATAAAATGCCGGCATTACGTTGACATTATTATTAACAAATGTGAGTCCGCCCGTTGTAGTCTTAAGTATTATTCCGTTATCGCCAGCAGCCCAGCCTGTATATTCATTGAGGAACATTACTGAATTGAGACCATTTCCGGCATTATTTCTGAGATTAAACCAGTTCATTCCGCCATTGGTGGTTTTTATAATATTTGAAGAATCAGGATATCTGTATCCCACAGCCCACCCTGTATTGTTGTCAATAAACCAGATTGAATTCATAATTCTCGGATTGATATAAAATTGTTTCGACCAGTTCTCTCCGTTATCGGAAGAGCGTAAAATTGAACTGTCACTACCCGAAACCCAGACATTACTTCCCTGCACAGAAATATCTCTGAAATGACCATAATAAAATTGCTCATTTCTCTCCGCGTATACAATATCCCAGTTTTCCCCGGTGTCAGTAGTTCGGTAAACAAAATTTGTATCGTTACCTGTATCGTCCCAGTAATGACCTAATATATATCCTGTCACTTCATCCTTAAAAGCAATTGAACAGAATTCATGATTTGAAGGTATTATTGTCCAGTTACTTCCTCCGTTTGTAGTTTTTATTATGCTGCCTCCCGAAGAAAAATCTTGAGAATTATTTATAGCTGCAAATCCTGTAACACTGTTAATAAAATAAATACTTCTGGCATCTATAGTGGTAATTAAACTAAACCAGTCATTACCCCCATTGGTGGTTTTAAAAATACTTCCGCCGTGAAAGATATACCAGTAACTCCCTCCGGTCCAGCCTGTATTTTCGTCAATAAAAAATATTGTATATAATTGAGAGTAATACGGAAGAGTCTGAACATTCCAGCTGTTTCCGCTGTCAGTTGTTTTCAGTACTTTAGAAGAATCGGAAACGGTCCAGCCGGTACCTGAATTAATAAAGAATACATCATTTAAATGTTTATTGAAATTGCTGTTCTGTGAGATCCAGCCTGTCTGTGATTTCAAATCTGCCGAAATCATATACAAAATCAGAAATGCGCTCATTATTGTTTTCATACAAAATCCCCTTTAAATTTTTCAGAACTTATTATATATGAACACTTCAATCAATGTTAAAAATATTTCCGTCCGCAGAATAGATTAAAAAAGATTGTAGAGAAAAGAATTTTGCCAAACAACCTTCCACCGTGGCGGAAACCAATCAGCCATTTTCAATACTTATATGCACAAATTAATTTCTTTAAATAAAAGATAGAATTATGTAAGATTGCATTAATCAAAATACAAAAAATGGCTTTCGAATCAGATAAAACAATGTTCGAGATTTACAGAGAAAAAGAGTTCAATAAGAAATTTAAAGTAGTGTATTATACCGAACTTACAGAGCACAATAAAGAAGCGGAGATCAATCACGCTATTGCGGGCGAAACAATTTACGACGGTTATATAAAGGATAATACCAAGGAAAAGGGAAAGATTATCATAAAAGAATTGATCGATGAAATGAATTCAAAACAATCCCCAATTGATAAAGAGGAAATTCTGAAAAGACTCGAAGATTGTCTTGCTTAAGGTCTTAACTCTCTTACAAAATTTACACTGTTATTATAACTGATCAACACGTCCTGAAGATCAACAGAAGTATCGCCATTAATGTCTGCAAGAAGATAACCTGATAAGAAACCGGAAGCATCATTCTGAATCAGGACCAGATCGTTTAGATCTATAAAACCGTCCTTATTTACATCACCGGAATAAATACAAAATTTACTTCCTTTTAAAACAAGATTATTTCCGTATGCCTGTGAAGTATTCAATGTAAAGTTTACATTCATTTCATTTAAAATGAATTTCACAGGAAGCGCGCTCCATGTATTTATTGAATTCCTGTGAGCAATCTCCAAATAATAATCTGTTGAATTTGCAGCAACTTTAAAATTAAACTCACCCGATCCCGAAGAATCCACTGTCGATATTGCGGAATCTGCTTTAGCATAAGGCGGATAGGAATTTCTTATGTTAACAATTAGAGTATCCGGTATCATAGCGTTTTGAGACGCATCGTACATTCCTTCGATCAGAACAGATAAATTTAATTTTTTAAAATGAGGAAGAATTTTAAAATTATCTCTGATCACATTATTAATATCATAAAATTTCAGAACGAGACTGTCATCATCAGCACTGACAAACATTGCTCCATAATTTCCTCTGTATCTGACCTGACTTCCTGCAATTGTAAAACCAAAATAAGAACGAAGATTTCCGCCAAGACCATTCACAAAATAAGTTAACCCGTCTAAAGTGAGTCTCTCATATAAATGTTCGTGAGCAGCCAGAACAGTAGTTGCCCCCCACCGCTTAAACGGCCATCGCATTATAGTTTCCGAACCATGGACAAGCCCGGAACAATATGGAGGATGATGAAAATATACTATATTATATTTTGATGAAGAAGAAGCAAGACCTGCTTTAAGCCATTGCGCCTGAACTGAATTGCTGTCTCTGCCATCAACTTCACTGGTATCCGAATCAATAACAAAAAAATGTACCGGACCTTTTACAAAATCATAATACCTTTCATTTCCGGGAAGAGTAAAATAAGCGAGATATGGCCAGGCACCGGTCGTTCCCCAGTCATGATTGCCAAGTGAGGGGAAAAATCTGTTTACAGTATCACCGGGTCCGTATGTTCCGGCATAAGGATAAATATATTCGTGAAAATATTGGCCTATGTTAGCATCAATTGTTCCGATAGAACCAATGTCATAATTATTATCACCAAGTGTAATGATGAAATCGGGATTCCGGCTTTTCACAAGATTTGCAACTGCGAGTTCGTCAGCACCCGCATTTCCGTAATCACCTATGACCGCAAAGTTAATTTGCTGACTATAACAAATTTGCTGCAAGAGCAGAAATAATATAATGTAAAATGCTATTTTGATAATAATATAATTTTCAACTATCCTGAGAAGTTGACTTTGATGAATTGTTTTAAAAAATTTTCGCCCGGCTGTATTTTAATTGATTTGAAATTAAAAAAATACAGATAATATTTTCAGAAAGATAATTGTAACACAACTGATCTACGGTATAATTCTGATAACAAAGCCGGAAGTGTTATTATAAGCCAGAAGCTCATCAGATAACTCCACAATCCCATCACCATTCAGATCTGAATTAACATATCCCGACAGGAACGATCCCGCATCATTAGAGATATTTATCACATCATCGAGATCTATAACTCCGTCCTGATTCTGGTCACCCGAAAAGATGCAATACTCAGTTCCTCTATACACCATATTATTTCCATATGCCTTTGAAACAGAATTAGTAAAATCATAACTCATATTATTGATAAGAAATGAATTACCCGACGCGCTCCATGTCTCAATGGAATTTCTGTGTTTAACAACAATATAATAGGAAGTTGCATTGGCGGCATTTGAGAATTCCAGAATTCCGTTTCCCGAAGTGTTCTGTTTGCTTTTCGCTGAATCAATAATATCATAAGGCGACGCAGAATTTCTTAAATAAACAGATACAGTATCACTTATGGAAGATGCCGAAAGAGTATCATACATTCCTTCCACGAGTACGGTCAGATCAAGTATCTTTTTCTCAGGCTGAATTATGAAATAATCTCTGACAGACGGTGTGACTGTTATGAATTTTATAACCAGACTGTCATGATAAGATCTGACCTGCATTGCGCCGTAATTGTTATTGTATCTTAAAACACTTTCCGGAATGGGAGTACCAAAAGCATAAATACTTTTCCCTCCGAGACCGTTTACAAGATAAATTAATCCGTCCTTTACCAGTCTTTCATATGTGTGATCATGACCTGCCATAACAAGATTTGCACCCCAGTCTTTGAACGGCCATTGCATTATAACTTCGGATCCGTGCACTGAACTCGAACTGTAAGGCGGATGATGAAAATAAACAATGTTGTATCTCGATGCTGAAGCTGCAAGAGCTGCTTTCAGCCATTGCGCCTGAACGGAATTACTGTCTCTACCGTCCGGTTCGTGAGAATCACTGTCTATGCAAAAAAAGTGAATATTGCCTTTTATAAAATCATAATATCTTTCATTTCCCGGAAGTGTAAAATAATCCAGATATGGCTGGGCATTGGTTGTGACCCAGTCATGATTTCCGAGTGAAGGAAAAAATCTGTTAACAGAATCACCTGCACCATAACTTCCGGTGTACGGATATATGAATTCATGATAATACTGTCCGATATTCAGATCTATGGTTGCAGCCTGTCCCGATTCATAATTATTGTCACCGAGAGTGATCACATATTCAGGATTCCAGCTTTTCACCAGATTTGAAACATTTAATTCATTTGTTCCTGATTTACCATAATCACCTATAACCGCAAATTCAGTTACAGTCTGAGACCTCAATACTGAAAAAGAGAACATTATAAAAATAACAGAAATTACTTTTTTCATAAAGTATTATGTTTTTATTTTAAATAATAAATTACAATTGGATTTCCGGAATTCCGGGTTATTCAGATTGGGGTTTGTGAAATATATAAAAACTAATGATAGTTATAAAGTTTATATTTCATGAAGTTTGTGAAGTTTATAAAATTTGCATAATTTTTAAAGTTTGTGTCACAACCAAAGAAAAAGGAGCCGCAAAGCTCCTTTTTACCTAATACCTAATACCTATTACCTAATACCTAATACTTATTTAATCATCAACATTTTCTTTGTCTCACTAAATCCGTTTGCTTTAAAAGTATAATAATAAACTCCGCTTGAGAGGCCATATTTAGAAGCATCAAAATTAACTTCATAATTTCCCGCGTCTCTTCTGTCATTCAGCAATTCGGCTACCTGCTTTCCTGAAGTACTGTAGATATTCAGAGTAACATTTGAATTTGACGGCAGAGAAAAACTTATCTTTGTACTTGGATTAAATGGATTCGGAAAGTTCTGATCGAGAGAATATTTTTCAGGAACTATACTGCTTGTGTAACCGCCTGTTCCGGTGCCTGTAATTGTAAAATCTGTTTTAATCACATAAAGGCCGGAGTCAGTATCCGAACCGATGATCTTACCGGACGGAAACATGAATACACCCCAGCATCCCAGATAATCAGTCGTATTGTCTCTTTTATAAGTATCATACCAGGCGACTTCAACCGGAGCAACAGGGTTTGAAATATCAAGAACCCTGATTCCTGCAGTATAGTGAGCAACCACTGCATAGTTTCCGTAGATCTCAACATTATGAACAATGGTTGTTGTGAGTCCAGTAGGCTGCCACTGTCCGACGAAGCTAATGGAATTCAGATCCTGAACGTTCCATATAAAGAGCTGACCGGGAGGATTATCTATCTCATTGGTTGTATATAGATAATTTCTGTCCGTTGTGAGAGCGCAGTTGTGTGTCGAAATAGTTGAGATCGGATATGAATTAAAAGTTCTGATAGTAGAAAGACTGGTTTTATTGGTAGCGTTTATTATAGATGTTTTTCCGGTGTAAATATTTGAAGCCCATATTGTATCATTTAATACTCTGCAGTCATGAACATAATCTGTTGTCCATTTTCCTCTGAGAACGGGATTTTCCGGATCAACTGAAAGATCCAGTATAGCTATTCCGCCGTTTCCTACAAAACTGCTGTTAGCTCCGTTTAAATATAGATAAGGTCCTGACTGTGAAATTGAATGGGTTCTTGAATGACTCGGCGCAGAAAATTTCTTAACATAATGGACAGAGTCGGGAAGATACTGAAGGTCAACGATCTGAACTCCGCTGTTGCTGGCTTCGGATACTATATATGCGTAATGAGAATAAACTTTCATCTCGCGCCATTCTGAAGTCGAACCGGCAACAAAGCCTACTTCCGTAATACCTGATGAATCCGTTATGTCAATAAAGGATGTACCCGGCTGACAGCCGATTATTGCATACTCCCTCCCGTCAGGAGCTGTATATCCCCAGCATGCTGAATATTTATACTGAAATGAAGTCGGTCTCGGATTCAGATGTTTTATCAGATGTGTATTGAAATCTGCCAGTTGTGAAAATGAAATGTTTGCAAATAAAAAAGTTAAAACTAAAGCAGCTGAAATTTTTTTCATTAATGTTTAATGTTTATATTTTTTGGTGTTGTTTTATTTTTTACAAAAAAATTCCCACCGGAGCGGGAATAAAATTATATTTTAATTTATTTTCTTTATGAATGATTGATTTATTTGATCAGCAACATTTTTTTTGTAGTATTGAACTCGCCTGCTTTGATACTGTAAAAATAAATTCCGCTGCTGAGTTTTGATCCGTCAAAATTGATCTCATAGGTTCCCGGGGTCTGATTTTCATTTACCAGATCTGCGACTTCTTTACCTGCTTCATTATAAACTTTAAGACTTACAAAGTCAGATGCGGGGATCTGATATTTTATAACAGTTGACGGATTGAAAGGATTTGGAAAATTCTGCTCAAGTGTGTAATTCTCAGGCGCAATATTCGAAACTTCATTGGAAATTCCCGTAAGCGGAAAATTAGTTTTCAGTACATACAAACCAGTCTGTCTGTCGGAAGCAATGATCTTACCTGAAGGAAGCATATACACTCCCCAGCAGCCGTTATAGCTTTCACTATTATTTGAAGGATAAGTATCATACCAAGCAATTTCTGTAGGATTATCCGGATCAGCAATGTTAATGACCCTTACACCTGCGGAATAATGAGCTATCACGCCATAGTTTCCGTATGTTTCAATATTATGGACAATTGACGAAGTAATGCCTGTAGGTTGCCAGCTTGTAACAAATACCGGATTTGATCTGTCAGTAATATTCCATACTTTCAATAAATAAGGTGCATTTCCAATTTCATCGGTTACAAACAGTCTTTTTTTATCCTGTGACAAAGCAGTATTATGCGGACCTGCTCCGACAAGATTATTGAATGTAGTAACAGTCGAAAGCGCGCTTTTATTAGTCGCATTTATTATTGAAACTTTTCCGTTATTGATATTCGCTGCATAGATCGTATCGTTGTCGACTCTGCAGTCATGAACATATAATGTAGTCCATGTACCGAGTTTCACGGGATTTTCAGGATCTGAAACATCAAGGATCTGAATACCACCGTTTGATGAAGCATTGCCGCCGTTTAAATAAAGATAATTACCTGCTTGAGAAATTGAATGTGTTCTGGTATATCCCGTATAGCCCCAGGTCTGAACAAGATGGACAGAATCCGGCAGATACTGAAGATCGACGATCTGCAATTTACTGTTGGTAGCCTCGGAGACAATATAAGCGTAGTGTGAATAAGTTTTCATTTCTCTCCATGACGAAGTCAGTCCGGGAAGATAATCAACTTCGTGAATATCTGCTGAGTCAGTTACATCTATAAACGCCGTACCTGTAGGACAACCAAGTATAGCATATTCCCTGCCGTCCGGTGCCGCATAGCCCCATATTGCCGAATATAATGTTGAAGTAAAATGCTCGTTCACATTTCTCAGAAGATACATATTCTGATTAGGAAGCTGAGCAAATGATCTGCCTGAAGTAATAATTACAATTAAAATAAAAGCTGATAAAAAGATTTTTTTCATTTTGATTTTGGGGTATTTATTTGATTAAAAACATTTTTTTTGTCTGTGAATAATTTTGATTCTGATTTGAAATATTTATTGTATAAAAGTAAGTACCGCTGCTTAAGCTATACTCTGACGCATCAAAGACAACTTCATAATTACCGCCGTCCCTTGTGTCATTAATTAATTCCGCAATTTCCCGCCCTTCGGTATTAAATATCTTCAGTTTTACATCAGAGTTTTGCTTTAATGAAAAACTTATTTTTGTTGAAGGATTGAATGGATTAGGATAATTCTGATTCAGTGAATAATCAGCAGGCTGAACATTCAAAGAATTATTAGATGCACCTGTAAGAGGAAATGTTGTCTTGATAACAAAAAGTCCATTGCTGATATCCGAGCCTATTATCTTACCGGAAGGAAATTTATATACTCCCCAGCATCCGGAATAACTTGCGCTGTTACTTGAAGGATAAGTATCGTACCAGGCTACTTCTACAGGATTTGAGGGAGTGCTGATATCCAGTATTCTTATGCCAGCCCTGTAGTGAGCTATCACAGCAATATTATCATAACATTCTATATTATGCACAATTGCCGTGGTAATGCCTGTGGGCTGCCATTCCCTGATAAAGGTAATATTATTAAGATCTTCAATATTCCATACATTCAGTTTGCCGTTTGGTGAACTTATTTCATTTGTCGTATATAAATATTTTCTGTCAGCAGAAAAATCAGAATTATGTGTTGAAACTTCTGAAGTCGGATAAGAGCGCCAGGTTCTTACAATCCCAAGCGAGTTTTTATTTGTTGCGTCGATAATTGAAGTTTCACCTGTATAAATATTCGAAGCCCAGATGGTATCATTTAAGATCCTGCAGTCATGAACATACAGCGTAGTCCATTGTCCCTGTTTTACGGGATTTTCCGGATCACTAACATCCAAAACGGTTACTCCGCCGTTAGCTGCCGAATTACCGCCGTTAAGATAAATATAATGACCTGACTGCTGTATTGAATGAGTCTTTGTATATCCGGAATAGCTCCAGGTTTTAACAAGATGGACAGAATCAGGCAGATACTGAAGATCAACAATCTGAAGTCCGCTGTTTGTGGCTTCACTGACTATGTATGCATAGTGAGAATATGTTTTCATTTCTCTCCAGCTGCTGTTCAAACCTTTAACAGAATCCACTTCATGTATATTTGCCGAATCGGTAATATCGACAAATGAAGTTCCGACCTGTGTACCAAGTAAAGCATATTCCCTGCCGTCCGGAGCTGTATATCCCCAGAGTGCAGAATAGCTTGAATACTGATCTAGATTTCTCAGCAGGTATGTATTCTGATTAGGTAATTGTGAGTAGGTAAAACCGCAGGATATAGAAAATAAAGTAAGAACAAGAAAAAACTTTCTCATTTGCTTAGTTTAATTAAATTAGGGTGAAATAATTGCCTGTAAAATAATGATTTTGAAATTTAAAAACTAATTACATAATATATTTAAAGTAATTAAAATTTCATTCTTAAAATTTCTAATTTAACAATTAATCAAAAACATCAGATCATAAATTTCATATTTTGAAAAATTTAATTGTGTATTGGATTTTTAACTAACATTAATTTAAAAATATGCCGGACAGACCCGGGATATTTTATCATCAGAAAGCATATATATGTATTGAAATTTATAGCTCTAAAAATTATTTTTTTGAAAAAATAAAATATGGCAAAAATTATAAAAACCCGAAAAACCCTTATCTCTAAAGGCAATGGAAATTCTATAGTAATATTGCATCAGGAAAAGGATTTTAAAAGGAATCTGGGAGACGGGATAGCTGATCTAAAACCAGGCATAAGTTTTGATACAGAAAGCGCTGTAAAAAGTAAGCTATTAAAATTTGCCGGAATTAAGGCAAAAAAAGTTGAACCATATCTTACCTTGTCTCCAAAAACTCCTTTCATAAAAGATAAAGGTTATTTTACGGCTACCCGTTGCAATTCATATTATCCCGGAAGCATTTCTTTCCTTAGTTATCCGATGGAAAACATAGGACCGGGGAAATTGGAAATATGGCTTGAAGGTCTGACAAGTCATTCTAAAATGACCGTTGAGATTCGATTGAGCGGAGCTTCATATAATAACAAGACTGAATATTATGAAGTAAGAAGTTCGATGGCATCCGGTTTGTACGGATATTTTCCGGTTAAGCTGAACTCAAAGATCGATCTTTATTTTCCGGATGTTCATGATTTTGAAGGGCAGGGTTTGATAACCATTGAGCCGAAGAGTCTTACAGGAAGCTGGTTGTTTTATGATGCAAAAGTCAGTTTTATAGACTGACCATTTCATTCATGATTAAATTTAAAAAGCCGGGTAGAATTACTGCCCGGCTTTTTGTTTAGTGTTTAGTATGATAAGATTGATTTCCATTCATACTCATAAACCCATATTTATTTTACGAGCAGCATCTTCCTGGTAATAGAAAAATTGTTTGCTTCCAAAGTATAGAAATAAATTCCGCTTGATAGATTCGCTCCGTCAAAGCTTATGCTGTAATATCCCGCCGGTTTCACCTCATTGACAAGTATTGCGACTTCTTTACCTGAAGCATTAAATACTTTCAAAGAAACAAATCCCAAATCCGAAATCCCAAATTCCAGATTCGTAGTGGGATTGAACGGATTGGGATAATTCTGTGACAATTCAAATTTCTCCGGAACGCCGATCAATATTTCGTTGCTTAAATTGAAATATTCGAAGTTGCCGTTGTAATCTATTTGTTTCAATCTGTATCTGTATTTTCCTGAAGTCAGGTTTCTGTCGGTAAAAGAATAACTATGACTAATCGGAGATGTACCATTGCCGCTAACATTTCCAATCATAATCCAGTTATCAATTGTCAATTGTCCATTATCAGCTGCTCTTTCTATATCAAATCCCGAGTTGTTTGTTTCGGTAGCTGTAGTCCAGTTTAAAGTAACACTTCTCTGCTCTGCAGATGAAGTGAAAGAATTAAGTTCAACAGGTAACGGCATGTCTTCAAATTTCATAACAGATGTTTTATATTCATGTAACCAATCATAATCCATAAAAGCAATGTAAGGTGTCCCATTGTAAAAAGCCAGGCTGTTACTGTAAATTTCTCCAAAAGAAAAATCACCTTTACCAACATTTTCCCATCCGCTTCCATTAAATTTCATAATTGTAATCTGTCTATCATTTTCCTCAGAAGAAAAAGCAACATAAGGAATGTTATTATCAAAGACCAGGCATTGATAATATGTAAATCCCGGAGAAAATCCCTGATCGCCAACATACACCCAGTCAGATCCATTAAATTTCATTACAGTTGTTTTATTTTCCACAGTGTGATCCAGAAATGCAACAAAAGGGATACCTCCATTGACTGCTATGCTCTGGTAATCTGATTCTCCGGCCGAAAAACCCCTGATACCAACGTTTACCCAGGAAGTCCCGTTAAATTTCATTACAGTGGTTTTTTTCTCAATCAGCAAATCCTGAAAAGCTACATATGGAGTGTCTCCGCCAAATGCAAAACTGCAATATAATGATGGTCCTGCGGAAAATCCCGGGTCACCAACATTTATCCAGTTCGCACCATCATATTTTTTAACAGTAGTTTTACTTCCGTTTTCACCATCAGTAAAACTCACATATGGAATGTTTTCTTTAATTTTTAATACCGGAAATATTGATAAAGTATTTGGAAAACCGGGATTGCCGACGTTTTCCCAATTCACTCCATTAAACTTCACAACTTTGGTTACAATTGTATTAATGCCTACTTCACTAAAAGCCAGATATGGAATATCCTCTATGAAGTCTAAGCTAAAATAACCTGCTGTTTCATTGGAAAATCCCGGGTCACCAACATAAGACCATGTGTTATTATAAAATTTCATAACAGTGGCTTTTTCGTCATTTGCTCCGTCTCTGAAAGCTACATATGGCGTACTGCCATTAAATGCGATACTTTGATAATCGGAACTACTTTCAGTAAAACCCTGAGGACCAACATAAACCCACTGTGCCTGTGTGCTGATTGAAATGAATGTGATCAAAAATATAATAAGAGATTTGTATATGTAAATAACTGAAACAGATTTTTTCATATTTTTTTTTAATTAATCTTAATTGATAACTAGATATAACTAATACCTATTTTACGAGCAGCATCTTCTTGGTAATAGAAAAATTGTTTGCTTCCAAAGTATAGAAATAAATTCCGCTTGATAAATTCGCTCCGTCAAAACTTATGCTGTAATATCCCGCCGGTTTAACCTCATTGACAAGTATTGCGACTTCTTTACCTGAAGCATTAAATACTTTCAAAGAAACAAATCCCAAATCCGAAATCCCAAATTCCAGATTCGTAGTGGGGTTGAAAGGATTAGGATAATTCTGGGATAATTCAAATTTTGAAGGAACACCAATCACGACTTCACTGGTCAGATCGAAATATTCAAAGTTACCGTTGAAATCAACCTGCTTAAGTCTGTAGTTGTATTTTCCTGAAGATAAATTATAATCTGTAAAAGAATAGTTGTTTGTTAATACCGATGTACCGTTACCTTCAACACTTCCGGCTTTATTCCACACATGTGGATTTCCGCCTGATTCAGCTGAAGATCTTTCAATTACAAATACCGCATTATTTTTCTCTTCAGAAGTTGTCCAGTTAAGCGTTACATTATTTTTATTTACGATTGAATTAAAAGAGGATAATTCCACCGGAAGCACAGGATCAGTATAACCAAATCCTTTGAGACCAATCGGAATAGTATCGTAAACTTCAGTAAATCCGGAAGAAGAAATAGATACAGCTCTGAAAACAGACCCGGGAAAAAGAGATTTATCAGCAGCTGCAAAAAGTCCGTTCCCGACATAAACCGCTCCTGTTACTCTATCGTAAGGAGATCCGGAGAGGGGTACTGGTGTTGCTACAAGAGTAGTAAGATTTATCTTTGTTAAATTCCTGTCGCCTCCTAAATCTTCTGAGCCTGACCAGTGATAGATCATTCCATCTGAATAATTATATGAAATCACATGAGAATCATCTGCACCGTAATTTCCGACAGGAGTTACAGCAGCAGTATTTATATTTACAATTCCAAGCTGCCTTTGCTGTCCAAAAGGAGCTTCTGAATTTGATATAGCATAGAGTTTACCCGCATCAGAGTCATATGTCAACGATTCATAACCGTCTCCCATGAGACCGATGTATTCGCACACGCCTGTGTACGGATCAACTCTGGCAAGATAAACCGGCGAAATTCCTATACCTCCCTGCAAATAAAGAATAACATAATAATTTATATCATCGGAATTCCATGTAACCGAAGCTGCGCCTGAGACAGTATATGACGGCATCGTTAACTTTGAAATTGATAAAGGCTGAAAAGTTATATTATCTATTACATATATAGAATCAGCATATACTGCTACAAATTCAGCTTGAGAATTTCCGGGTTGTACAGCTGTTAAAATCAGTAATACAAAAAATGCCATTATTATTTTAAATCCGGAATTCATTTTCTTAATTTCAGGATCTTTTTTCGTAAATATATTTTTCATTTGTTTTATGAATTTAATTAAAGATTGTTTTTAAAATTTATTATTTAACCAGTAACATTTTTTTTGTAATGCTCTTACTATCAGATGTTAATTTATAAAAATATACTCCGCTTGAAAGTGATGAACTTCCTGTAACAGAAAAATTAACAGAGTAATAGCCTGCAGTTTTGAATTCATTCACAAGAGTAACAACTTCCCTGCCGGAGTTGTCATAAACTGATAAATTCACGATCCCGTCTTCCGGTAACTGGAATTCAATTTTTGTTGAGGGATTGAATGGATTAGGGTAATTCTGGGATAACTCAAAATTCTCAGGCACACCTATAACTACTTCACTGTTCAGATCGAAATATTCAAAATTACCGTTGAAATCGATCTGTTTCAGTCTGTAGTTGTATTTTCCAGATGATAAATTCTTGTCTGTGTATTCATAATTTTGAGCGGAAGAGGTAGTTCCATGGCCTGATACATTACCTATATTTATCCAGTTACCTGAAGAGTTAGCTCTTTCAATGTTAAAGCCTGAATTATTGATCTCATAAGAAGTTGACCAATTCAATGTTATGTTGTTTCCAGCGGCAAAATAATTGAAAGCAGATAATTCAACAGGAAGTAACGGATCCACATAGCCAAGTCCCCCGCTGACAAATGTTTGAGGATCAGCATAAAGAGAAGCAACTCCGCTTGTATTTATTGTATAAGCTCCCGGTGGAACTACCGGTATGGGAAAATATCCGGCAGAGACCGCTATAAAATTATTTCCACCTCTATATACAACCGCCCTGATGTAATCAAATGGATCTCCGGTGACAGGTATATTGGCAGATAAAAACGGGAACTGTGTACTGATCTTCTCCAATTGATGTGTAGTGGAACCGGTAGGATCAGAAGGAAATGAATAAACAAAGCCGTCACTGTAATTATATGCTATTATATCTGATGAAAAAGGTCCGCCGCCGAGATTTGTTACTGTACCGTCTGAAAGATTTACTATCCGAAGACTGTTTTTTATACAGTACATTTGCCCCAGATCAGAATTATATGTTAATGAATAATATTGAGCATCCATAGGACCAATCTCCGTACAGATCCCCGTAGCAGGGTCAACTGTAACCAGACGGCAAGTATCATCAGCATCCGCCTGAACAGTAGCATAATACAGAAGGTCATCAGAGTTCCAGGTTACGCAGTATCCCTGAACATTTGAATAACCGGACATTGTTAAAGGTAATTCGGTTGTTACCGGTAACCATGTGGTTTCATTGAAAATCTGAATATAAAAACTATTCACAATTCCGACAACATCAGCTTTCAACTGAAACGGAAATATCAACATGATAAATATGACTGCTGATATACCTGCATTAATAAAATTATTTTTGATTTTACTTTTGATAGAAAATTTATTCATTTTGTATTTTATTATAATTAATTATAAAAAATTTTTAAATTATTTATTTTTAGTTAGTATCATTTGATACCTAAAGCTTTTTTAATTATTTTTTTAA
>CALMST010000348.1 GCA_937872315.1 uncultured Ignavibacteria bacterium
CGTTTGCTTCAAACTGTTTTGCGTTTGCTTCAAACTGTTTTGCGTTTGCTTCAAACTGTTTTGCGTTTGCTTCAAACTGTTTTGCGTTTGCTTCAAACTGTTTTGCGTTTGCTTCAAACTGTTTTGCGTTTGCTTCAAACTGTTTTGCTTTTGCTTCTGACAGTTGTACATTTACTTTAAATCTGAGTTTTTCTCTTTCCCCGGCAGAGACTCTCCGGCTATAGAGTCTGTCTCAAAATATTCTTTCCAAACACAAAGACACTAATGCACCAAGACATTATGGTAAAATATTTAAAATTATTAATCTTAGTCCTTCGTGACTTTTTGGTAAAATTATTTTATTAGTTTTGAGACACTTTCAATATCGATGGACTCAGCCGGTTAAAGTTTCTTGGCCGGATTCCCGAAAAATCACCGGAGACTCCGACATTGGCTTACAATAGTTAGCATCTGCATATAAAATACTGAAATTCCTGAAGCAACATTATCTGCAAATTATGCAAACCCGTTTAAACCGGCTAAGACCCTAAAGTTTGACATAAGAACTCCGGCATTTACAAAACTTTCCGACTTTGATGTTCCGGGGAGTGGGATACATACTATAGTAAATGAAGAATTGAAAACAGGCAGCTACTCACTGGACTTTGACGGAAGTGATTTTAATAGCGGGGTTTATTTTTGCAGACTGTCCGCCACAGGCGGATCAGGGGAATTTGTTGAGACGAAGAGGATGCTGATGGTAAAATGATTTGGTTCGCCGCGGCGAATTGGCATGTCGGATTTGGGATTTATGTTGCGTATTCTCTTTTTCTAAAATAAGTTCAACCAATTAACCATTTAACAGATTAACCAATTAACATACTTAACTATTTTTAAGATATTTTTCATTCATTATATTTTCTTTTTCATTTAAAATGCTCGCTGCGTAAATCCAGATCAACTTCAGCTATGACTGTTCCCTTTTTCATGTCAACACCTATTGCAGTCGATACTGCTCGAAGTGTAACACCTGCGCATGCAACTAATGTTTCCAGCAGCTTATCACCCGAACAAACAAGCATTCCGTCTCCACCGGTCGCTGGATGAAGTCCCGCTTCTGATAAAAGCTTTAACGGTTTCAAGTTTACTGGAAATGCCTTCACCGATTATTCCGCTTGCTTTAAGTGTGATCGCAGCGCTTTCCGGCTGCTCACGGTATATTTCTTTTATTGGTGCCTGTATGCTTCTGAGTTCTTCTGAATTCATTTCTGTAAAATTTATTTTTTATATAAAATCATTTTTACCACTAACCCGCCGCCGCGGAACAAAGGTACTAAAATCCAACTACAGGACAAATGACCTTATTTAAGAAGCAGCATTTTCTTTGTAATGCTACGCTCATTTGATTTCAAAGTATATAAATACATCCCGCTGGTTAGTCCGGACGCATCAAAACTAAATATATAAATTCCGGGAGTTAATTCTTTGTTTACTATAGTTGCTACTTCTTTACCTGAAATATCATAAACTTTAAGTGAAACAATTTCTTTATTAGAGATCTTAAATTCCATATCTGTGACCGGATTAAATGGATTTGGAGAATTTTGTTTTAAAGAAATACTTTCCGGATTTTTACTCTTTCTGAATCTGATGTCCAGAAACAAAAATTTAATCTCATTGAATTAATATCACTTGGTCCGGGAGGTTGATTTGGAGCAAATGTTCCTGCATAATCATGTGACTGAACTGTCATTTGCACTATCCAACAGTTCCCCCAGTTATTCAATGCATTAACTGGTGACATACTTACATATCTGTAATCTTTTAAAGGAGTTTGCGGTGTTATTCTCTCCGGTGTTGTCCAATTATCTCCATAATCAGAATAAGACATAAAATAAGTTGCGTAATAAACATTTGAATCGGATGCCGTTCGTGAAGTAGCAGCATTCATAGCTAAGAAATGAATTGAATTAGAGTTACTTGGTTTTCCAAGAACAGGTCTGCAAAGAGGAGTGTAGCCGCCGTATGATTCTTCCGGTCCTGTGTTTGGATAAAAAGGAACATTATCAGGTCCTGCAATTTTTCTGGCTAAGCCATAATTTACATCCCGTTTCCAGAAGTAAATGTAACTACGTGATCGGGGATACAATTTTACTCCGTCATAAACTGAAACTTCAAAAGTTACGCACGGAACATCTGCAAGATAAACCATACTTATCCCTCCAAACGCGCTCAGAGTATCTCCCGGTAAATTTGCATCATAGATCTTCACAGGCACAGTCCAAGTCAATCCATCGTTTAAGGATTCTCTGAACATGACATCACCAAGATCTGCTGCCCCGTAAGCAATATAAGCATTTCCAACTCAAGCCGTCAGCTGCAGGAATTACATTCCCAATCTTTGGGATTCATAAGTAAGTAATTTTGTAAATATCTCAATTCTTTATCATCATTTCCAGTTTCACTCCGGAGTTTATCAAATTCCGTAGTGATAACAAACATCCTTATCATAGATTTTATTAATAATTATTCATCTTTGCTTAATCATAATTTGAATAAATGTATTCAAAATAATGATTCGTCTAATCTTAAAACCACCCGTAAAAAATAAAATTATTTTAAGTAAGTTTCAAAACATAATATGTTTTCAAATCGGATGAACATCAGAGACTCCGAATATGCAAAATTTGGGTTACATTATAAACGAACTAAATTAATTGAGCCGTTGCTGGTTTCCGGCAACGGCTCGTGTTATAAATAAAATTATTAGATTAAGATTTAGATTAAAATTAAGTTAGTTTTGCAGTCAGATACTCCCTGTTCATCTTAGCGATCTTTTCAACTGAAATTTCTTTCGGACACTGAGCTTCACATGCATAAGTATTTGAGCAGTCACCGAATCCTTCTTCGTCCATTTTAGCGACCATATTCTGAACGCGGGTTTTAGCTTCGACTTTACCCTGAGGCAATGAAGCAAAATGAAAAATTTTTGATGAGACAAATAACATTGCCGATGAATTTTTACATGCAGCCACGCAAGCACCGCAGCCAATACACATTGACGCGCTGAATGCTTCGCTCGCATCATCTTTTGAAATAAGGATTGTGTTTCCGTCCTGAGCTCCACCTGTATTTATTGAAACAAATCCCCCGGCTGCTATGACTTTATCAAATGACGAACGGTCAACTACCAGATCTTTTATTACAGGAAAAGCTTTTGCTCTCCATGGCTCTACAGTAATCGTTTCACCGTCTCTGAATGATCGCATATGCAACTGGCAGGTAGTCACTCCGGGTACAGGACCATGCGCTCTTCCGTTTATCCACATACTGCAGCTTCCGCAAATTCCCTCGCGACAGTCACTGTCAAATGCGACCGGCTCTTCACCTTTATTTATAAGCTCTTCATTCAGATAATCAAACATTTCAAGAAATGACATGTCAGGTGATACATTATTAACCGGATAGGTTTCAAACCTGCCTTCTGTATCTTTATTTTTCTGACGCCAGACTTTTAGAGTTAAATTCATTTTTAATAGTATTAAGTATTAGGTATTAAGTATTAGGTATTAAGTATTAAGTATTAAGTATTGAGTATTGAGTATTGAGTATTGAGTATTG
>CALMST010000349.1 GCA_937872315.1 uncultured Ignavibacteria bacterium
TTTTTGAAAAACTTATCTTACAATACAAAGTTAAGAAATATTGCTATTATAGCTCACGTTGATCACGGTAAGACGACACTTGTAGACCATATGTTCAGACAGAGCGGGATGTTCAGGGAAAATGAAGCAGTCGAGGAAAGACTGATGGATAACATGGATCTCGAAAGGGAGAGAGGTATTACGATCGCCGCAAAGAACTGTTCGGTGAAATGGGGCGATGTAAAGATCAACATACTTGACACGCCAGGTCACGCAGACTTCGGCGGGGAAGTGGAAAGAGCTCTTATGATGGTGGACGGAGTTATACTTTTAGTTGACTCATCCGAGGGTCCATTGCCGCAGACAAGATTTGTTCTGAAGAAAGCGCTTGAAGCCAACCTGAAGATCATTGTTGTGATTAATAAAATTGACAGGAAAGATGCAAGGGTTCAGGAAGTATTGAATGAGGTCTATGACCTTTTCATTGACCTTGATGCTAACGAAGAGCAGATCGAATTTCCGGTGCTGTATGCTGTAGGAAGAGAAGGTATTGCACAGGAAACTCCCGAAGGCAGGGGTGAGAATCTGGGTATTCTGTTTGATACGATAGTAAAGGAGATACCCGCTCCCGGATATGATCCGGCTGAACCATTTCAGCTTCTTGTGGCTGATCTTGATTATTCTGATTATGTAGGCAGGCTTGCGATCGGAAAGATCTCAAACGGTTCCGTTAAGAACTCAGATGAACTTGTCTGTATAAATGAAGAAGGGCAGAATCTTCCTTTGAAAATTTCAAAGCTACAGGTTTATGAAGGTGTGACTTTCAGGGATGCCGATGAAGTGTTTGCCGGTGATATTGCAATACTTGCCGGGATAGAGGATGTTCATATCGGAGATACGATTTGTAATAAAATTACACCAAAAGCATTGAAAAGAATTGCAGTTGACGAACCCACGATCTCTATGATGTTCTCTATCAATACTTCACCGCTATCGGGAAAAGAAGGTAAGATAGTTCAGTCAAACAAGATCCGTGAAAGATTGCATAAAGAGACTCTGAGTAATGTCGCATTGAAAGTTGAAGATTCAGAGGACGGCGACAGTTTTAAAGTTAAGGGAAGAGGCGAATTTCAGATGGTGATATTAATTGAGACAATGAGAAGGGAAGGATATGAGCTGAGCGTAGGCAGACCGCAGGTTATTTATAAGAAGAAAGACGGAAAGACACTCGAACCTATTGAGCATTTATTCATAGATTGTGATGAGAACTTTGTCGGGATAGTTTCAGAAAAGCTTTCCAGGAAAAAGGGAAGAATGATAAATCTTGTAAATCACGGAACCGGAAGAGTAAGAATAGAATTTACAGTACCTTCCAGGTCACTGATCGGTTACAGAAATGAATTCCTTACTGACACACGCGGAACGGGAATTATGAATTCTTATCTTCAGGGCTATGAAGAATACAGAGGCGACTTTCCGACAAGACTTACGGGTTCATTAGTTTCAGACAGAGCCGGAGTGGCTTTGTCTTATTCATTATATAACCTTGAGCCGAGAGGAACATTATTCGCAATCCCCAATGATCAGGTTTACGAAGGCATGATAGTCGGAGAGCACAACCGGGATAATGATCTGGATGTGAATGCAACAAAAGGAAAGAAACTTTCCAACATGCGGGCATCCGGTAAAGATGAAAGCATGATACTTACACCGGTCGTACCGATGACACTTGAGAAAGCAATTGAATTTATAAAGAATGATGAGCTTGTGGAAGTAACGCCGAAGAATATACGTTTAAGGAAAGCTGTGCTTTCTTCACAGACGAGACACACAATGCGCGGAAAAGCGGCTGCTGTAAAGGAAGAAGCGCTTTAATTACGAAATAGGAATTAGGAATTAGAAATTTTTGATTTTCGATGTTTGATTTTTGATTGAGTTACAAGTTATGAGTTACAGGTTCCGAACCGCCTAGGCGCGGAAAATATTTTAAGCCGGCAAAGAATTTCGATTGATCGGATGCTTTGCCGTTTTTTTTTTATTTTAAAAAAATCTGAACGTTTACTTCAAAATCAAACTAACCTAATACCTAATA
>CALMST010000350.1 GCA_937872315.1 uncultured Ignavibacteria bacterium
GTTTTTATAATTGTTTCAAACCAACCAACGACATAGCAAATATTTGAATCAACAATATGTATACTGGATAAAGGTTTTCCGACAGCCGGATTCGGAATGTTAAGCCAGTTAGTTCCCCCATTAGTAGTTTTTAAAATAGTACCGCCATCGCCAACAGCCCAACCGGTATGCCTATTGTAAAATTCTATATCATATAAATTGCTAGATGTGAATGAACTTTGAAGGATCCATTGAGCATTCAGAAAAGGGTTTGAGGAAATGTAAAAGATTAAAGTTAATATTATCTTTTTCATAAAGAGTTAAAATTTTAGATTATAAATTATTTTAGTATTACCGGAAATTGTTAAGTGAAAGATTGAAATGAAATTCCTTTGGGGTTAGAAAACATTTGCTCTTCTTTTATTTTAAAGAATTTTTTCATATCACATATTGTGATTATAAAAAGTTTTAATTAAAACCGGCAATCAGAAAGAACATCTAATTTTTACATCCGGCATAAAATAAATCCAACTTTTAATTCCTGTTTTTAAAAATTTCGGACTGATTTTATTTTTACTTCCTGTTAAATTTTATTTTTTGGAAATTTAAATTCGCACAAAAAAAAATGGAGTTATAAGTCAAGTTATAATTTTGGTATCCGAAAATATTTTGTTCTATGGGAGCGGATTATGCTAAAAGATCTAAAAAACCCGCCCCTGACCTCATAAAGCATATTGAAAATATATCTCTGAAAAGTTAAATTGAACATTCATGGAAATTTTTTAAACTCCTTAAATCAATTTAATATATTCTATGCTACAGTCACTATCATTTAAAAAGATCTATCTAATCCTGTTCATTTGTTTTTTTATTTTATTCTCAGGCTGTCAGAAAAATGAACCTGAATCTGTTACAACAAATTCTACCTCTACTACTACTAATAATACTGCTAATACAAGACAGGTAAAAGACAACGAGATCAAATCATCTTCCAGACCGGAAGGTACTTTCCGGATAACCAATGAGCTTCCTTTCCTGGCAGACACATCATTTACTATCGAGCAGAAATCTGATGCGCAGGTATTCTTTTTCTCGGATTATAATGAAGATGAGATCTTTCGTTTCGTACAGATTCAATTTGAGAGCTATAAGCCGGAATCGGAGGAAACCTATAAATATGAACTTAAGGATTCAGTAAAGATCGGAGATGTTGTGTTTGGTAAAAGTTACTGGTGCTTCAATCTAGAACAGGCTGCTGCTGAAAGACCTGTTTCGGATATTGCGGCGGTTCAGACATTACTTAGATCACGGGAAGTTAATACAAGGGGAATGTTTTCAGGAGTCAGGCTGCTATGGCTAAGCGAGGACAAACGCTCTGAGATGCTGGTAATTTACGGAGAGAAAACAAGTTTCAGGAATATAGACTGCAGCAACAGGAAAACAGCGGAACCGCTTCTTGAAGAATTGAATAAACAGTTTCTCAAGGACTTTAGTGTGATAAAGTTTAAAAATTGAATTTAAAATAAACTGAATAAAATCCTGAATGATTATATTATATCCTGATAAAGATACAAATATAATTAACTTTTATTGAATATTTAATTTTGAGGATTTATGGAAAAGTTTCAGGTGCAATTTTTCTGAAAGAAGGAGTTGAATTTCCAGAATAGATCTAAGAAAAAAAGCTGAAATCACATATAACATTCCCAAAGCAATAACCGGTATAGAATATTTTAATATTAATAATTTAAAGGAAAACACTGATGTCTTAAGGTTTATGCTACAAAAAACCTGAAAACAGGGGATCATATAAGGATAAACCCGAAAAAGAATTTGAGTTTTTTAATCCGGAGTGATCATACAACAAACCTTGGTTGAAAGATCTTAAATATTCTGTTAAAGGAATCTGCGATCCGAAACAGCAAATCATTCCAAATCACGGTCTAAGCAGGAAAAAAACAAAAATCTTATTCCGAAAAACTCCTTCTCACCTTTGGGTTTCAATCCTATTTTTTTTAAAACATTAACAGAAGGTAAATTTTCCGGATAGGTCATTGCTACAATTCTTTTAAGCATTAAATTTTTGAAACCATATTCTAAGGTTGCTTTCGAAATTTCAGTAGCATAACCTTTTCCCCAGTAATCTTTTGAAAGTAAGTAGCACAATTCAATATCTGATCTGTCCAGTAGATATTCAAGTCCGCAGTGTCCTATCAGAGTATCATTTTCTTTTTCAATTAAAGCCCAGAGTGAAAACCCGTTTTCATGCTGATTTTTTATAAAATATTCGATCCCTCTTTTGGTTTGTTCTGCATTTCTGATTCCGCCTTTACCTATATATCTCATAGTTTCTTCCTCCAGATGGATCTCAGACATTCTTTGAGTATCACTTAAACGAAATTCTCTAAGATAAAGTCTTTCTGTTTCAAGTATTTTCATGTTGAATTTTATTTTGTTCTGATAATAGAAACAATGTTTATTCTAATACGTAATTTTCATAAATTGTTATTCGCAATTATAAAAAATTAAACAAAAATATATGTATCGACTATTAATATTACCATTTCTGTTTATCAGCATATTTTCCTTTTCAAATTCATATTCACAGACTAATCAAAATGAAAGTTATCAGTATTACATTGATCTCAATAAAGCTGAAAATGGAAAACTTTCTGTAGAACTTATCACACCTGATTTTTCTTCTTCTTCAGTTTTATTCAGATTTCCGGCAATGGTACCCGGAACATATAAGGTATATGATTTTGGAAGATTCGTTTCGGATCTGAAGGCTATGGATGAATCAGGAAATGAACTTTCCGTGAGCAAACAGGATGAAAACACCTGGGAAATTTCAGGAGCTGAAAGTTTGTATAAGATCACTTATATGTTAAAGCAGACATTTGGCGATACAACAGGAAAAACCGTATTCGAGCCGGTCGGAACCAGCTTTGAACCCGGTAAGATCTTTGTATTCAATAATCAGGGTATCTTCGGATATTTTGACGGATATCTGGAAAATGATTATATATTGAATGTAACAAAACCTGAAGGATTTTACGGTTCGACAAGTCTTGATGCAATAGAAAGGACAAATACTCTTGAAGTGTTCAATTCACCTGGTTATGCTTTCCTTGTCGATAATCCTATCTTTTTTAATGTACCGGACACGGCATCGATCATTTTTCCGGAAGCTAAAGTTCTGATCTCTGTATATTCACCCGGAAAGGGAATTACAGCAAAAGATATACAGCAGGATGATAAAACTCTTCTTGAGGCTATAAGAAACTTTCTCGGAGGAAAACTACCGACAGACAGATATACTTTCCTTTATTATTTTACCGCTGACATGAAAGGCAGCGGAATGTTCGGAGCTCTTGAGCATAATAACTCTTCTATGTATTATTTTCCGGATGTTCCCGTTCAGGCAAAAAGTTTTATGCTTTCACAGCTGGAATCTACAACCGCACATGAATTCTATCATGTAGTGACTCCTTTAAATTTACATTCCGAGGAGATCGGTTTTTTTGATTTTAACAATCCGGTAATGAGCCAGCATCTCTGGCTGTATGAGGGAGTAACAGAGTACAATGCGGATTATATTCAGCTTGTGGAAGGATTAATGACTATGGAAGAGTACGGAAAAATAGTTCAGCAAAAAATGGATGGAGCATCAAGATACAACGATACACTCCCCTTTACATTTATGAGCAGGAATGCGCTTACGCCAGAGTATGAGGATCAATATATAAATGTATATCAAAAAGGAGCTCTGATCGGAATGTGTCTTGATATACTGATCAGAGAAGAATCCAACGGACAGCAAAGTCTGCAGGATGTTATAAATAAGCTGATACAAAAATACGGAAAAAATAATCCGTTCAAGGATGATGAACTCTTCGGAGAGATCGAAGCACTTACTTCACCGAAAATCAGAGAGTTTCTCGATACATATGTAGCCGGTCCTAACAAAATTCCATACAACGAAATATTTGCAAAGGTCGGATTCAATATTGAAAAAATACCATATGAAGCAGCAAATACTTCCGGACTTGCAATGGGATTTAATCAGGAAACATACAGACTTAAAGTGGTAAATACAGGTCCTGCCGGAAATAAGTTTATGGAAGATCTCGGTATTAAAATAGGTGATGAACTGGTTTCAGTAAACGGTGTGGCTATAACATTTCAGAATGCCCGCGGTATATTCGGATCACAGAAAAACAAGATCAAAATAGGGGATGAGCTCGTTATCGAAGTTGCAAGACCTCAGGCGGGAGGCAGTTATGATAACATTAAACTCAAAGCTACCGTCAAAGAGACAAGTACAAAATATGATTACAAGTTGAGCATTAATGAAGATTTGAATGCTGAACAAAAAAAGATTCAACAAGCCTGGCTGGGGAAATAAATTTTATTTTAAAGATCCGCTTACTTCTGAATTTTAAAAGCAGAGAAACAAAGATTTTATTTTAAATAATTATTCTATGTCTCTTTGCTTTTTTGTTTTTTAAAATTTAAAGATTGA
>CALMST010000351.1 GCA_937872315.1 uncultured Ignavibacteria bacterium
ATATAATGCACTTGTTGTTCCTGATTGCTGTACATACCATTGTGCTTCTGCTAATAGTGATGAGAAGATAATAATGAATAACATAAATATTATTTTTTTCATAAAGTAAGTATTAGTAAGAAATAAATATAAATTTTACTTGATATGAGGTTATGTAAAATTAATGTTCAGAATGTGTCAATAAAAAATCTGCACTCTGATCCCTGCACTTCCGGCAGCAAGACAAACGTTTTCATTGAAATGTTCTATGGTATATAAATATTCTCCTGTTAGATAAAAATTATAAGCACTTTTTTCATTTTTCTTTTCTTCATTTAACAATATAAAATAATTTAGAATATAGTATTTCCACTTTACTTTTAACTGTTAAATTATTGTCACTGCATTTATATAAAATTACCATTCAAGATTTGTATTTTTTAGATAAACTTTATCAGCAATTTCTAAGACAATTATCTGCTAAGTCCTGCATTATTATCGGCAGGATACTTAGCGATAATTACATATTTGTTCCAAATATTTCTCAACTTGTCATAAGTTTAATTGCAGGAGTTTTATTTATATAAATGTTAGTCCAAAAAGTATTATATACGTTAATTATCCTCATTGCAACAATATGTAAAAAAGAATTCTTTTTCTAACTACATTTTTTCCAAAATGTCGCTTTTATTTTGTAAAATTTCTTCGTAATCAAAAAAGAACTTTGATAATTAGTGTAAAAATTAATAACTTACTCAAATCCGGTGTCGCTCCTAAATCATAATTCATAATCAAAAAGATGCTATCTATTATAGAAATACTGAAAACATTTTCTCTCGAGGAAATGAATAGGTTTAAAAGATTCATTGAATCCAGTTATCATAATAAAAGTGAAAAACTTCGTAAATTATTTAAAGAGATTAGCAAGCATTACCCGGGTTTCACAAGCAAAAATCTTAATAAGGAATATTTAAGTAAGAAGATCTCGCCATCTTTGAAGTACAATGATTCTACATTTAGAAATATGATCTTCGATATGCAGATTCTGCTGGAAAAATTTATGATCATTGAACAGGTTTTTGAAAGCGGATCTGAAAAGAATATTTTTCTTTTAAAATCATTAGTTGACAGAGGAAATGATGTTCTTTTCAGAAAAACTTTAAAGAAGACCATGAACCAGACGGAAGAAAGCGGAATTGACAGCATTTATTATCGTACGAAAAGTCACCTTGAGCTTTACCAAATCAATAACAATGAGTTAAATAAGAGTGTAAGATCAACAAAGGATATTGATGACAACATCACTAATTTGTATAAATATATAATTTATATAACAAATGATTTTATTTTGGAAATAATCAATTCACATTTAACACTAAAGGTTCAAGAATCTAAATTTAATATTCGAAAGAAAACAGATTTTTCTTTAGGGTTAATTGAATCATTTGATATAAACAAAATATCTCAGCATATAAAAAAAGCTGATAAAAATAATTTTATCCTGGATCTGTATCTACAGTTATTTTTAACATTCCAGAATTTAGAGAATAGGCAGAGCTATTCTAATTATAAATCTTTGATCTCTAAACATTACAAAAAACTGAGTCGAGACGAGTTAGCATATCACTATTCCATGCTAATCACTTATTGTTTGATTCAGAACTCCAACGATCGAATTAAATCAGACTATGACAACGAACTCTTTAGGCTTTATCACATATTTTTGAAAGAGAAATTATTTATTGATAAGAAAACTCAATATATAAGTGAAGTTATTTACAGAAACATTCTGGTGCTATCCTTGAGATTAAAAAAGTATGATTGGACATTTGGTTTTATTTCTCAATATTCAAAATATTTACATCCGGAAAAGCATAAGAATATGGTAAATTTTGCAAATGCTTCGTATTACTATAATCTTGGTTCGGATAACAATTCACTAGTTGATTTAAACAAGGCATTTGAGCATTTAAAAGAAATAAAAGAAGAATCATTTATTTATAAATATGATATAAAGATTCTATATTTAATGCTCTATTATGATCTGGGTTATATCGATAATTTACTTTCTCAATTGAGAAATTACAGACAATTCTTAAGCAGGAATTTATTAGTTACCGAAAGAAAGAAAGAAAGAATGAATAAGTTTCTGAACATTCTTGAGAAATTAACTTTTCTAAAGGAAGGCAATACTAAAATTGATTTGGCAAAATTGAATACAGACATTCTAAAACTAAACAATTACAATTATCAGGAATGGCTTTTGAAAAAAGTTCAGATTTTTAACAGGAATACCAACTTTAAAAAACTAAAGCATGGATAATAAAATCTTAACCTTTCATTTTCCCGCCGCTGTTGATTTTCCAAAAAGTCCCGCCGTTGTTGGTGTTCCAAAAAGTTTGCATATTCTAATTTAAAAAATTTAT
>CALMST010000352.1 GCA_937872315.1 uncultured Ignavibacteria bacterium
ATTAATAAAATTAACTAATTTATCCAATTCTATCTTAGGAGAATGCCACCAATTTGTCGACCATATTCTGAAGAATTTGATTCCATATTGCTCAATCTGATCCTGTCTAAACATGTCCCAGGCATATGCTTCATTGCTACTATGATATTTTGCGCCATCGCATTCCACAGCGATAATTGGTTTTCCGGTTTCGGATTTTACAATTATATCGATCCGGAATCCGCCAATTTTATATTGTTGTTGTAATCTGTGCTGACCAATCCGCTCTGCTAATCTTGTAAAGACTTCTTCTTCAAAAGGTGATTCAGAACCTAAAGCGTCAATTTCTATATCGTGAAACTTTGATTCACAATTAGCATAGAGAAGTTCCAAAATGGAATTCCTGGTTTCCTCATTAGCTTCACTGACAGCTTTAGCATAAGCTAAATAAGCATAGAAAATTCCTTTTCCATTATTCTTAAATCTTTCAATTAAAATCGGATATTGAGTTATGAACTCTTGAGGTATTGATGTGCAAACAAAAATCTTACACTTTGCTCTGGTAATTATTACGTTTAAAAGTTTATATCCAATACTTTGTGAAATAGGACCAAAATTTTGTCGAAACGAGCCGTCACTTCTCTTGCCAAAAGTTGTCGAAATAATAATAATGTCACGTTCATCACCCTGTATATTCTCCAGGTTTTTTACAAACAGTTCTGAATCTAATTCACCCATCTTCTGATCAAACCATTCATTACGTAGTCTTTCCTTTGATATTTTCTCAAGAATCAAATTTCTCTGATATATATTAAATGTTGCAATTCCAACCGAAGGATAATTGCCATAGTCATCCGGGTCAATTTCATTTAAAAGTATATCGACCACTTTATTTGCTTCATCCAAATTAACTTGATCTTCATACAATCCTTTAACCTCAATAAATTCAATGGGTTTATAGTTTTCAATTGGAGGCATTGGAATTAATCTGCGTCCATAGAACGCATGATTTGAGAAATCAATTAAGTGCGGGTGTTGGGATCTATAGTGAATCTTCAAATATGAAGGACTGTAAAGGCAATTTTCAGCATAGACCAGAAGTGATTCACTGTTTGCAAGATCCAGAGAATTGTTTATTATGTTGGCTCTGAATTCTTCCTCAATATCTTCTTCATCATCTTCCTCAGAAGGATCCATAAGAGCATTACTGCCCTGGAAATAGGATGATGGAGGCATTTGTTGACTGTCTCCGGAGACAATTTTTATTTTCCCTCTTATCAATGCGGGGAATGTGTCTTCTAATCGTAATTGGCTTGATTCATCAAAAATGACGAGATCGAAAACTCCTTCAACCAAAGGCAGAATCGAGCTGCAAACTGAAGGACTCACCATTACTATTGGAAAAAAACCCGTAAATAATTCAAAATCAGTTTGTATTATTTTTCTTAATGAATTTCTCCTTTCTCCTGCTCTGCCTCTTTTGTTATATAAACTTACCGGGTTGACATTTCTATGTTGGGAATTGTTAATTGATGAAACTTGCTTTTGCGACCAATTGTATAAAATACTTCTGATCTGATATTGTTTTAACTCTTTTATTGCATCAATCAGTTCGTTTATCTTATTCTCAAATTGTTCAAAGTCTCTATTTTCAATTCGTGATAGCAGCCAAAAGAAATACCAATATTCGAAATTGGTTTTCCAGTCACTACATTCACTCTTTATTAGTTCATTTATAACCTTTTGCTGCAACGGGTTTAATTTGCTCATGAAGTTCATCCAGTTATAAAATTGCACGAATGAATTCACATTATTCTTTACAGTTTCAATATCATGTTCCATTGTTTTAATTTGTCCAGCTATGTCATTTATGGAGTATGAACCCTCCAGATCTCTGCCAAGCATTTTCCTGCTTTTGACTAAAGACTCTTTATTGTAAAAATCCTGTTTTAGTCTTTTCTTAAATTCTAAAAGATCTGTGTGTTTCTTTGAAAACAGACTAAGCATTTTGAGTCTTACTTGAGTTAAGAAATTTTCATGTGTAAACAGACTGTTAAAGTTCTCGACAGCTCTATTAATTTCATGATTTAGTTCTTGTATATCGGCCAGCGATTTTTTACTTAAGTTTTCTAATTCTAATTGTCTTCCTCTTGGGTTGCCTTCTTTGAAATAGTCCTGGCTTAAAATGTTAAGCGGGTGATCAAGTTGATTTATCTCAGAAAATAATTGCTTTGCATTATCCAGTTTATCCACTATACTTGGCAGTTCATCTTCATTTTCAAAGAATTTAAATGATTCTTGATCAAGTTTATCTCTTAATAAATCAAACTCAGATTTCTTTTCTCTCTTTAATAATTCACCTGCTAATTCTGTCCTGGTTTTTCCTCTGTAAACTCTCGCGTCTAATACTTTGTGTTGTGAATTTATAAATGAAATAGCATTTTGAATTTTATCTCTTATAGCATCATAGTTGTATGTACTGAAGTATTCAAATTGTCCTAATGAACTAATCCTGTTTCTGACCGAACTCACGATAGCATCCCTGTCTTTATTGATATCCTCGATTACTGCAGCAAGCTCTCCCAATGCGCTGCTTTCGGTTGTCAAATTATTCTTAATGACATCAAGTGCTGTCTTCTTTTCACATACTACCAAACATTTCAAGTTGCTGGCTAATGAATTTGAAATAATTGCAGTTAAAGATTGACTCTTCCCGGTTCCCGGAGGACCTTGAATGATTTTCTTTTGATTAATACCTAAGGTATTGAGTATTTCCTGTTGACTGGGATCTGTTTTTACTGAACTAAAAGGATTATCAGGAGATGTTTCTGTAACAAGATTTTCAAATTTGAACTCGCTGAATTTTTCAATTAATCTATCAATATCAGAAATGATGCTTTCTTTTTGAGTTCTGAATAGTCCAAATACACCCCCTGGAATTATCCATGGATTGGAATTGCTCATTGATTCAATACCTCTCGCATCCGGTATATTCTCTACTTCACCATTAAGTTTGGAACTCAATTGCTCTTTGACATTTATTCCAGTGTTTGGATTCAAAGCTTTCAATACATCATAACATACATTAGTTAATTCTTCGGAATCAATTATTTCATCTTCTAAAAGTTCCTCATTAATCTGAGGGATCACAATATTTTCATCATTCTTGATGTAAGAAAGAAGTACCTCATTTAAATTAACGGAATGAATTTCTTCATTTACAATTCTGCCTGTGATGTCGTTTTTTAATTTATTTCGTAGAATTAACCAGGTATTGGCTTGTTTGCGGAAACTCACAATTTCAAGAGGCCA
>CALMST010000353.1 GCA_937872315.1 uncultured Ignavibacteria bacterium
AATACTTAATACTTAATACTTAATACTTAATACTTAATACTTAATACTTAATACAACAAAACATGGAAGCATTTGCAGGTTTACTCATTGGATTCGGAGGCATCCTCGGATTTATATTTATAATAATGATCCTCCGCTCATTCAGAGTTCTGAATGAATATGAGAGAGGCGTGATATTCAGACTCGGAAAATTCTCAGCCGTTAAAGGTCCGGGACTTATTATTCTTATTCCGATCCTTGACAGAATGATGAAACTTGGTATGAGAACAATTGCGCTTGATGTACCGCCTCAGGATATTATCACAAAAGATAATGTGTCGGTGAAAGTTAATGCCGTAGTTTATTTCAGAGTTATAGATCCCAACAAGGCAATTATACAGGTCGAGGATTACATGTATGCTACTTCGCTTATTTCACAGACAACTTTAAGAACAGTAACCGGTCAGGGTGATCTTGATGATCTTCTTGCTCACAGGGAACTTGTAAACAGCAAGCTAAGAGAACTTATTGACCGCGAGACTGAGCCCTGGGGAATTCAGGTAATGAATGTCGAACTCAAGAATGTCGATCTCCCTCAGGAAATGATAAGAGCAATGTCAAGGCAGGCGGAAGCAGAAAGAGACAAACGCGCAAAGATCATTAATTCGGAAGGTGAATTCATGTCAGCTCAGAAACTCACAGAGGCTGCCGATATTCTCGGAAGTTCTCAAAGCGCGTTACAGTTAAGATATCTGCAGGTAATGACTGAGATAGCTGCTGAAAAAAATTCAACCCTGATTATTCCGCTTCCGCTGGAAATAATGAAGTTCTTTACTACAATGACAGAGAAGTATGAAAAAGAGATCAATGCTGGCAAAGATAAATAAATTTAAAAACTAAAATTCAAGAATGAAAAAATATCTTCCGGTCACCTTAATTTTACTTGCAGTAATCACCTTTGCTTTTTTTACAGGCATAGGGAATACAAATGATGAAAAAACTCCGGATCAAAAAGTTAACATTAATGCCGGTAATCAAAATATTTTTGAAGAACGGAATGAATGGACTGAGAGCAGACTAAAATCCATGTCTTTAAGAGAAAAGATCGGTCAGATGATCATAACTTATTCCGATGGTTATACATTAAGTGAAAATTCATCAGAATACAAAAGGCTTTCGGATCTTATAATAAATGAGAAGGTCGGCGGAGTGATATTTTTCAAAGGCAATGCTGTTCAGGAAGCAGGACTGATCAACAGTCTGCAAGACCTGGCTGAAACACCTCTTCTGATGTCTGCGGATTTTGAAAGAGGGACAAAGATGCGACTTGATGACGGTAGTTTGTTTCCAAGTAATATGGCTTTAGGGGCAACTCGTAATCCTGACCTTGCTTATCAGATGGGATTGCAGATCGCTAAAGAATGCAGAGCAATCGGTATCGGACAGAACTATGCGCCCGTAGTTGACATTAATAACAATTCAGATAACCCGATTATAAATGTCAGGTCTTACGGAGAAGATCCGGGGCTTGTATCAATGATGGGTGATGCATTTATAAAAGGAATGCAGGATGGAAATGTGATAGCAACCGCGAAACATTTTCCCGGGCATGGTGATACGGATATAGATTCCCACAGCGATCTTCCGGTTTTGAATTTTGACAGGGAAAGACTTGACAATCTAGAGCTCATTCCATTTAACAGCGCCATAAAGAATAATGTAATGTCAGTCATGATAGCGCATCTTTCACTACCTTCACTGGATAATGAATCAAACGTTCCGGCATCTCTGTCAGGTAACATCATTAACGGACTTCTTATAGATGAAATGAAATTCAACGGATTAGTGGTAACAGATGCGCTCAATATGGCGGGTGTCGTAAAACATTTTTCTACAAATGAAGTGGCTTTAAAATGCGCAAACGCCGGTGTTGATCTGATCCTTATGCCGCAGGGTGAATCAAAGACCATTTCCGCCATAGAAAATGCTGTTAACAATGGTTCAATCTCCGAAGAAGTCATAGATAAAGCAGTCAGGAAAATCCTTAACGCAAAGAACTGGCTTAAATTAAATGAAAATAAATTTACCGATGTAAATAAAGTTTCTGAAATTGTTAATTCAGATGATGCTAAAAAGATATCAAGAAAGATCGCAGACGAGTCTTTAACACTGGTCAGGAATGAAGGAAATATTGTTCCGTTTAATAATGCATCTGAACAGACCTGCCTGATCGTTTCTCTCAATAATGGAAATGAAAAAGCAAATTCAGATTATTTTCTTAACCGGTTTAATGTATTCAATAAATTCAAATCCTATTCATATTATGATCTGAGCGGAAATCTTAGCGGAACAGGTGAACTCATATCAGATGCATCAGATTATGATGTGATAATCGTTCCTATCTATGCCAAGGTCAAAATAAATACTGGCACTGTGGGACTTCCGGAATCTCAGGTCTCACTCATCAATTCATTAACAGAAACCGGTAAGAAAGTAGTGGTAATATCTTTTGGCAACCCTTATCTGATACAGGGATTTCCGGATGTCAGCTCTTATATATGCGCTTATGCTGATGCCGAATCTTCCATTGATGCTGCAATTGATTCTATCTATGGAACTATTAAGTTTAAAGGTAAATTACCTGTATCTATCAGCAGCAGTTATAAATTTAATGACGGTATTACAAACTGATGATCAAACAGCGATCTGAATTTTTAAGCTTTGTTGAAGATTCATTTCTTTAAAATCTAATAAAAACCAGAATTTGAAAATAATATTTACCGCCATAATCCTTTTTTTTGCAGGACTTACCTTTTCACAAAATCTTATCCAGCAGTTTGACGGAATCAATTTCAACATAAACGGAAATAACTCTCCTGCGCCTTTTAACGGCGGCATCAATAATGCAAGATTCCAGTTTGTTGATATTGACGGAGATTCAGATCTTGATCTGTTTACATTTGATTCCGATACTTCACTGTATTATTATCAGAATATCGGAACTCCGGAAAATGCATCCTATAAATTAATTTCCAGGAAATTTCAGGATCTGTATTTCAATAACTGGTTTTATTTTGTCGATATTGATAATGATAACGATATGGATCTGTTTACAGGCGGTGAACTTCAGACAGTTAAATATTACAGAAATGACGGAAATCAATCTTCCCCTGATTTAAAACTTGTCATTCCGGAATTAAGAACCAATTCTGATACGGTCATCTACAGTGAATCTAACTGCGTACCTTCATTTTGTGATATTGATAATGACGGTGATAAGGACTTTTTTACAGGGCAGTCCCTGGGAACAATTACTTATTATGAAAATATTGGTACACCCGAAAATTTCAGTTTAAAATATATTACTGACCTGTGGGAAGATCTTTTAATTATATCTCCCGCATTCAATAACAGACACGGAGCAAATTCTCTTGAATTTACGGATATTGATAATGATAACGACTTTGATCTTTTCTGGGGAGATCTTTTTTCAAAAGGCATTTATTTTATTGAAAATACCGGAACACCTTCTGATCCGGCAGTTGCTATTATTGATTCCACCTACCCTGCTAATTCCTCCTACATTTCTCAGGGATACAATTCCACAAGATTCGTTGACATTGATAATGACGGAGATAAGGATATGTTTATATCTGTTTTATATCTTTCACAAAACAAGAATAATTTTACATTCTATGAAAACACAGGGAATGCGGCAAATCCGGTCTTTCAGAGGATCACTGATGATTATCTGTCGCTTGTAGATGCCGGTGGAAACAGCAATATTGCTTTTACTGACATTGACAGTGACGGGGATCTGGATATCTTTATCGGTAATGATTATTCAACAATATCATTCTATCAGAATACCGGAACTATTACTCAGCCTTCTTATAATTTAATTACTGATTCTTTGCCTGTGTTATCCCGGAGTTTTAATTATGCTCCTGCTTTTGCTGATCTTGATAACGACGGAGATATGGATATGCTTCTAGGAAGTTATATCAGAGATTCCCTCTGGTTTTTCAGAAATACAGGCACTCCTTCGCAATTCAATTTTACTCTTGAAGCTAGAGGTTACGAAATTGGACTTGTAACTCTTGGTCAGAGCAGCACACCCGCTTTTGTTGATATTGATAATGACAATGATCTTGATCTGTTTATAGGCGGAACAAACGGCAGACTGATCTTTTATGAAAATACCGGATCCGCAGGTAATTTTAATTTTGTATATGTCACAAATTATTATAACAACATTGATGCGGGAGATGAAAGTGTACCGAGATTTTTTGATATTGATAATGACGGAGATTATGATCTGTTTATCGGAAAGCAAAACGGTCAGATATCATACTACAGAAATGATGGAAGCCCTTCAGTACCGGCTTTTGTGTTGCAGACAACAGAGTATAAGCAAATAAATGTTCACAGCAATTCCTGTCCTGAATTTGCAGATATTGACAATGATACCGATCCTGATCTTTTTGTTGGTAACATTAAGGGTGGATTATATTTTTACAGAAATGATGATGTCAGCTCCATAAATATTACATCTTTCGAGCTGCCAGAAGAATTCAGCCTTTATCAGAATTTTCCGAATCCGTTCAATCCGACAACAACTATTAAATTTGATCTGAAAAACAGCGGTTTTGTTAAACTTTCGGTTTTTGATGTCTCTGGTAAAGAAATAAATGTACTGGTTAATGATAAACTAAACAGCGGTTCTTACGAATATACATTTGGAGCTGATGGATTATCAAGCGGAATTTATTTTTACAGATTAGAATCAGAAAATAGAATAAAAAGCAAAAGTATGCTGTTAATTAAATAGAAATAAGTTAAATTTATATATCCCAAAATTCTTTTAAACAAATAAATAATTTAATTAAAAATGAAAAAAATAATTTCATCTTTGTTTGTTTTGTTAATGTTTGTTTCATTATACACTAACAATGCAAATGCGGGAGACAGAATGATCCTTGTAGAGAGATTTACAAGTTCCACATGCTATCCCTGCGCTCTGGCAAATCCCACACTTGATGCATTTATTCAAAATGCAGATCCTAACAGATTAACAAATATTAGTTACCATATGAACTGGCCTGCACCGGGTAATGATCCGATGTATCTTATCAACCCGAATGATAACAATGCCAGAAGAACTTTATATGGCGTAAACTCTATTCCGGACTGGTTTTTTGACGGTGTGATAAATGTCGGAACATCACAGTCTGATCTGCAGAATGCTTATAATCAGAGAACAGATATTTTGAGCCCTGTTTCTTTGGTTGTTTCGGAAAATACAAGTGGAAATCAGGTAACAGTAAAAGCTGATGTCTATTGTGAAGGTTTTTTAAGCAATCCGAATGCTACTCTGCAATTTGCTGTAGTTGAAAAAGTAGTTTACTACAACGGAACTAACGGTGAGACAAGTTACACTTATGTATTGAGAAGATTCTTACCGAATGCTTCCGGTACATTATTGACTCTTTTACCCGGCGATAAAGTAACTCAGGAGTTTACTTACACAATGGATCCCGCATGGAATCCGGATCTTATCGAAACTCTGGTCTTTGTTCAGGGCAGACCATTTGAAATTTTAAATGCTGCTTATGTGACAAGAGATTTTAATCTTGTTTCATCACCCGGATTCAAAGTTTTAGAACATGGTATAGCAGGAAGCGGAAATTTTGAAGTTAAGATCCCGCAAACTGCCGAAGGCTATAATTCACCTGTTACTTTCACAGCTCAGGTAATACCTGCAACTCCGGGTATAAACATAGAATTTACAGGCGGAAATACCATCAGTACATTCCCAGGAACATTAAACGCAATTGTTACCTCCACTGCAGCTGTTCCTGTAGGCGAGTATCAGATTGTTTTCACCGGTACAAACGGAAACGGAGTAACACACAAAACCTTTACTAACTATCTTGTTGGCAAAAATTATATTACTGTCGGAAACAGCAGACCTTCGCTGACTTATAAAGTTGATGGAGTTGAATATACTTCAAGCAGTCTTTATTCATGGGATATAAATTCTTCTCATGTGATCGAGGCAGTTTCTCCTCAGACAGTCGGAAACAACAGATATGTCTTTGAAAACTGGAGTAATGGCGGTAATCAGACACAGACAATTACTATCAATTCGGCAACAAGTAATTATACAGCGAATTACAAAATACAATACAGATTGCTTGGTTCGGTTGTCCCTGCAGGTCTTCCTGTAACTGTAAACGGATCAGGATCATTTCTGGATTCTGCATCCAATAATGATATAACCCTTTCCGCAGTTCAGGTCTCATACAACGGGAAAACTTACTATTTCAGTAACTGGGAAGGAACAGGAAGCGGTTCATATACAGGTCCTAACACAACTGCAAATATTACTATGAACGGTTTTATTTTTCAGAAAGCAATTTTTGATACAATAGATGTGGGTATCTCTAATTATAATTCTCAGATCCCTGATAAATTCTCTTTGTATCAGAATTATCCGAATCCCTTTAATCCGGTTACCAACATTAAATTTGATATTGCCAAATCAACAAACACATCAATTGTAATTTATGATATGCTTGGCAAAGAGATCAGCAGCCTTGTAAATCAGGTACTTGCTCCGGGCAGCTATCAGTATTCATTTAACGCTTCAAACTTCCCGAGCGGAATTTATTACTACAGAATTAAAACAAATGAATTTACCGACATAAGGAAGATGATCCTTCTGAAATAAGAGTTCATTCATTTTAAAGAAATTAAAAATCCCGTAAAGCAATTTACGGGATTTTTTTTTGATCAATCCGATTAAAGTCGTTTAAAACCACTCGTTACCAAAGCTCCCGGACTTTCAGGGAACAAATTATTCATCCCTGCCTCAAAGACTCCAAGGTACTGTATTAAAATGCAACACCAATCAACATATCGTATGTTGATGTTTTTG
>CALMST010000354.1 GCA_937872315.1 uncultured Ignavibacteria bacterium
TGTTTTTACTTCTTTGCCAAGTACATCATATACTTTCAAAGATACAAGTCCCGGTTCCGAAATTCCAAATTCCAGATTTGTAACCGGATTAAACGGATTCGGATAGTTTTGTGACAATTCAAACTTATCGGGAATGCCAATTATAACTTCACCGTCAAGATTGAAATATTCATAGTTACCGTTGAAGTCAATTTGTTTTAATCTGTATTTATATTTTCCGGTGGCAAGATTTTTATCCGTGAAAGAATAATCTTTCGGCTCATTAGAATTTCCTGAACCTTCGACAAATCCTGCTTTGCTCCACTTATTATCCAAACCGGATCTTTCGATATCGAAACCGGAGTTGTTGGTTTCGCCGGAGGTTTGCCAGTTGAGGGTGACGTTGTTTTGATTTACCAAAGAAGTGAAGGATGCAAGTTCGACAGGTAGTACTGAGTTTTCAGCGCCAAAGGATACTGCCAGAGGAGAACTGAATAACGGACCGGGAGTAATGATTTCCCCGGTTGAATTTCTATATCTGTATTGTAAAGACCCGACTCCTGAAAGATTCTGTATTCCTACTGTATGTGCATCAAGAGTATTGTTGCTGTATTTATCTAAAAAAGCTGAGCCGGATTTTGTATTGTCGTATTGAACTGTTATGGTTCCGTTCTGCCATGGAGGTCCGCAGAGTATAGTAAGGTCAAGTATTACCTGAAATGAAACATAATCATTTGAAGTAACCGCCCCATAACTTGGAACTCTGTCAAATGTAAAAATCAACTTTTCACCGGACACCTTATACTTCAAATTCCTTCCAATAACTGAACTGACACCAAAATCCAGATCATACCACAATGGAAATATAGCCGGTCCGGTTATTATATTATTTGGAATACTCTGAGGATTTGGATTTGAGAGACCTGCAATGCTTTCCCCAAGACCGATAACTCCATTTGTTGATAATACAAATTTATTATAGCATACAAAGTCAAAGCGGAACGAAAGATAGTCTGGTAAAATATTTTCTAAAATAAAATATCCGTCATTCAGATTTCCGGAACTTAATGGAACATTAGCTACTCCGTCAGAGATCAAACTAACACTTCCGGCTGTATCTTCCCAATAGAAAATCGGTTGATCAGGAGCGCAATTAGCACCTGATGTAGAATTAGCAAAATAATAACCCGCATTGGAAGTAAGGCCGCCTCCGAAATTTGGATTAATAATATAGAACACTGAAGTTGCTGTATCATTAGAATTGTTGGAATCCAAAGGTAAAATCGTCCAGGATTTAACAGTGTACTTACCTGTTGATTGAGAGTAAAAACCCATAGAAGTAAAGTTTAGAATATGCTCTTCACCTGTGCTTAAATTATCATGTTTTGTTTCAGATTTGACCACAGAGCCATTATAGCTGACTTCCAGTTTAACATCAAAATAAGCAGTCTGATTATTCAAACTGTAATTCTTAACAAGAGTTTTAAAATCAAAATAATTGTAATATGCATCACAATCGGTATACCTGATTGTATCCTGAACAGGTTCTGTAATTTGTGCTACACTTACATCATAAGGCTGGATATTGGTAATATCGGAAATTGATCTTTTCCATCCGCTCTCATTTTCTATCCCTGCAAAGAGTTTATCTTCGTTTATGAAAAGCCGGTTTATTTTTTTATTATCATTGAAACCATCATTTTTTTTAGTCCAGCTTAATCCGTTATTATCGGAATAGAAAATCCCTGAATCATTACCTGCGAAGATATAAAATCCCGATGATGATATTGAACCGGGATTTACTGTTGCCGGACCATTACTCAGATAATCCCATGTACTGCCGTAATTAGAAGATCTATTTATTCCAAACTCACTTGCTGCAAACAGATAAGATCCGTTGTAACTGTAATCAGTAAAAAGACCACCACCACTGTTAAAACTAATCCATGATTCGCCATTGTTGTTCGAACGGTAACTACTATAAGTAGAACTTATAATTAAATAATTTCCGGCTGAAATTAATGAAGAAAAAACCTGGTTTGTGTTTAACCCATTATTTATGGAAATCCAGTTATTGCCATAATCAGAAGACCGGAATATACCCTGGTTGCTAAAAGAAGCATAAATATCGGTTGGGGAAGCTGCAAGAAATATAACACTATTATGTCCGGAATTAATCAATTCCCAATTATCACCATTATCAGAAGATCTGTATATTTTACCGCTTTGATTACCATTAGCGTTTCCAATCCCGCAAAAAATAAAATTATCTTTAGCTGTTAGTTTAATTTCATATAAATAACCTTCTATAGGATTATTTAATAATGTCCAGGTAATTCCTGAATTTGATGTTCTGTTTATAAAACTGATTCCATTATTAACGACTGAAAACAAAAACTGGTAATTTGATGCAAATGAAGTTATGTTTCCGGATGTTATTCCTTTGTTTGACTCAATCCAGTTATTTCCGTTATCAGTAGTCTTATAAATTCCGGCGACCTCACAACCTACAAAGACATTTGATTCACTAACAAACAAGTTATTGACTTTAAATTGCGGAAGCCCATTACTTACCGGAATCCAGCTATTACCATTATTTGTTGACCGAAATACAGTGCTGTCAGCAGTAACAAACAAATCTGAATCAAGCTGTTTTATTGAATTTATATGAAGATTAGTAAGTCCGTTATTTGCTTCTACCCAGTTGCTTCCATAATCAGTTGATCGGAAAACACCATTTACATAACTGGCTGCAAATATATTACTCCCATCTGATATTATACTACTGAAATCTGATACGGAATCATAAATTTTGATCCAATTCTCTCCTAAAGAATCCCCGCGATATATTCCGCTACTTACAGCAAAGATATAAGGACCGATAGATGTGTAATCAAAAAAAGTACGAAAAGATGTCTGTTCAGTATTTACATCCTCCCAGCTATTTCCATTATTAGTCGAACGGAAAAAACCTGTTCCATCACCGCTGACAAGTAAAAATCCGTTTAAGGATTTTATAACACCGAATCCTCCATAAAATGGTAGTCCGCTCCCTATTGATTCCCAGAAGACACCTTCATTTGTAGATCTGTAAACATTCCCGCCTCCGGCTGTGAAGACCGAAGAAGAAGTAACTTCAATTGAAGTAGCATAAATGAAAACATTATCGGATACATTATGCCATGATATTCCATTGTCCGAAGATTTTAATATTCCAGCATTAATTACGTTGGCAAAAATTCTATTTTCATAAAAATCACCGGCCATAAAAAATCCTCCGTAAGGACCTGTGCTTTCCCACTGGGCTAAAGAAATGTTAACATTAACTGTCACACTTAATATTAACAGCAGGATTGCAGAAATTAAGTTTTTCATATTCCTTAAAATTAAAGTTATTTGAATTTTTTTTAAAAATTGATGAAACTTATTTTATTAAAACCATTCTTTTCTGAGTTACAAACCCACCTGACCTCAATTCATAAAAATAAACCCCGCTGGCGAAACTGCTGCCGTCAAACTGAACCTTGTAATATCCCGCCTGCTTAATTTCATTTATTAATGTTTTTACTTCTTTGCCAAGTACATCATATACTTTCAAAGATACAAGTCCCGGTTCCGAAATTCCAAATTCCAGATTTGTAACCGGATTAAACGGATTCGGATAGTTTTGTGACAATTCAAACTTATCGGGAATGCCAATTATAACTTCACCGTCAAGATTGAAATATTCATAGTTACCGTTGAAGTCAATTTGTTTTAATCTGTATTTATATTTTCCGGTGGCAAGATTTTTATCCGTGAAAGAATAATCTTTCGGCTCATTAGAATTTCCTGAACCTTCGACAAATCCTGCTTTGCTCCACTTATTATCCAAACCGGATCTTTCGATATCGAAACCGGAGTTGTTTAATTC
>CALMST010000355.1 GCA_937872315.1 uncultured Ignavibacteria bacterium
CATTCAACCAAATAACCGGTCATCTCTTTTTAAAGTGAGCAGTAAAATGTCTCAAAAATAAAGTCTCAAATGTAATATCCATTCCGGTTACCTTATCTTTATCTTCCATAATTTTTTTGAAGACCTCTATTACATACTCTATATGACTTTGTGTATAAACTCTTCTTGGGATTGCCAGACGAACGAGTTCCATCGGAGCCGGTATGAGTTTATGTTTGTCAGTATATTTACCAAACATCACCGAACCGATCTCAACAGCTCGAATTCCTCCTTTAATATATAGTTCGCATGCAAGAGCCTGTCCGGGATACTGGTCAACCGGAATATGTGAGTACAATTCCTTTGCATCAATATAAACAGCATGTCCGCCGATAGGCAGCATAAGCGGAACTCCCATTTTATTCAGATGTTCTCCAAGATATTCTGTGCTCTTTATTCTGTATCGCAGATAATCCGGTTCAAAAATTTCTTTCAAGCCAATTGAAATTGCTTCCATATCTCTTCCTGATAATCCTCCGTATGTCGTAAACCCTTCAGTTATGATAAGGAGTGTACTGCATTTTTCAGAAAGTTTCTCATCTTCAATTGCGAGAAATCCACCCATATTAGCAAGTCCGTCTTTCTTAGCGCTCATGACAGCTCCGTCTGCAAGAGAGAACATTTCCTGCGCTATCTCTTTATATGTTTTATCTTTGTATTCTTCTTCCCTGTGCTTAATAAAATATGCATTCTCCGCGATCCTGCAGCAGTCCAGGAAAAACTTAACTCCGTATTTACTGCAGACTGCTTTGATATCTTTTGCATTCTGCATGCTTACAGGCTGTCCTCCACCGCTGTTATTTGTAACAGTCAGGATCACGCATCCGATATTTTCAGCTCCTTTTTCTTTTATCAGATTCTCCAGTTTTTCAATATCCATGTTTCCTTTGAACGGATGAATTAGTCTCGGTTGTGTCGATTCAGGAACGGGTATATCAATTGCTTCAGCTCCGGAGAATTCAATGTTTGCGCGGGTAGTATCAAAATGCGTATTGCTGATAAATGTTTTTCCTTTACCGCCAAGCACACTATATAATATTCTTTCCGCTGCCCTTCCCTGATGAGTAGGTAATATGTGATGATAACCTGTTAGATCCTTAATTGTAGAATGTAAATGTTCCCAGCTGCTTGCTCCTGCATAAGATTCATCACCGATCATGATCCCCGCCCACTGATTTGCGCTCATAGCTGAAGTACCGCTGTCTGTTAAAAAGTCTATCATCACCTGATGCGACGTCAAAAGGAAAGGATTATAAAATGCATCCTTTATATAACTCTCTCTTTCTTTCTCTGTTGAAATATAAATTGGTTCAACTGATTTGATTTTGAATGGTTCAAAGATTGTTTTGTATGTCATTTTTTTTAGTATTAAGTATTAGGTAATAAGTATTGTTTATTCTAAAATGCATTTCATAGTTTAGGTTACTCCGCTTTTCAATATATAAATTTTTTAGTTACAAATTACCTATTTATATCTTTTCCGGGTATGACATTTATCAATACATTTAAGAAAAAAATTCCAACGGATTGATGTTACTTAAAAATCTGATAAATTAATTGTATGTAACTATATGAATATTTAAATTTACTCACAATAATTAAAAACAAAATGATAACAATTTTTAAGAGTTTTATCATTACATTTCTGATCAGTTATTCATATGCATATTCTCATTCAATAGAAGATAAAGGATCTGAACATTATCATAATTCCGGTATTTTTTTAACAGGAACAGATTCCTCTAATGCATCACCGGACGGACCTTATGTATTTTACAAAGGTGACAGTATTTATGTCAGGTCTGTTGCTTTCAATGGATCAGACTTGGCAATTGAAGAAGATATATATTCTGATAAGACTAATGTAATTCTGACATGTAATGTAGATGACAGAAATCTGTTTCATTTCAAATTAATGGAAACATATGTTATTCAGCCGTCTGAGTATCCCTTTCCGGAAAAGATACTAGCTGTTTCAGACATTGAAGGAAATTTTACTGCATTCAGATTAATTCTTGAAGGAAGCGGTGTGATAGATAAAGATTACAACTGGACTTTCGGTAAAGGTCATCTTGTGCTGGTTGGAGATTTCTTTGACAGAGGTCTGAATGTAACTGAGACTTTATGGTTAATATATAAACTTGAAATGGAAGCTGAAAAAGCCGGGGGGAAAGTCCATTTCATTCTCGGCAATCATGAAATAATGAATCTTTACGGTGATACAAGATATGTTAGAAATAAATATATTGAGAATGCTGCTATTCTTGATGTGGCATATATTGATCTTTTTAATGAAGATACTGAAACTGGCAGATGGCTCAGAACTAAAAACGTTGCAGAAAAGATAGGAGACATTTTATTCGTACATGGCGGGATCAGCATTGATCTAGCTAAGTCGGGTCTCACACTTGATCAGATAAATCAAACAGCGAGAGAAAATATCGGCATAAAAACTTCACTGATCGATTCTGAAACAGGTAAAGTTATAAACAGCTCAAAGACAGGTCCGTTCTGGTACAGAGGACTGGTAAGAGGCGAAGTATCTGATGAAGAGATGGAGCAGATCTTGAATTATGCGAATGCTAAAAAAATTGTAGTCGGGCATACTTTAGTCGAAGAGATCACTCCATTTTATAAAAATTCGTTAGTAGCAATAGACCTTGATCACAATGAGGATCTTGTGCAAAACAAACTCTACGCTCTTTGGATTGAGAATGGTGAATACTTTGTGATCGATAATTTTGGAGAAAAGAAAAAATTGTTTGACTAATTTATTTTGGGAATAAATCATTTTCAGATTGTACTTTATTTTTTATGGACAGGTGATTGCATTTGCTAAAAAAAAGTTTTAGCTTATAAGTATAAACTATTAAGTATTAGGTATTAAGTATTAGGTATTAGGTATTAGGTATTAGGTATTAGGTATTCTTATTTTTTTTAATATAAATATTTATGTCATGTTAAAATTAATGAATGGCCTTCCCGAAAATGTAATCGGCGTAACGGGTGAAGGTGAAATAACAGGATCAGATTATGAGAATGTACTGATCCCCGCCGTTGAAGCAAAACTCAAAGATCATAAAAAGATCAGATTCATTTATCACATGGGAAGTGAATTCAGGGGATTTGACGCAAAAGCTATGTTTGATGATTCAATTCTTGGATTAAAACATATTTCAGCATGGGAAAGAATCGCATTCGTATCTGATCACGAACATTATAATTCGCTTGTAAAATTTTTCGGACATCTGATTCCCGGTGAGATAAAGGTTTACACTAATGATGAGCTGAATGATGCTGTCAGATGGATCGGAGAAAATTAATTTTTTCTCTTTCTAAAATCACTTGTTTTGTACACTTCCTGTTATAGTTCAGAATCAAAACTCAACGGGTAAAAATTACTTTGTCTTATTTCAATATCCATGTGATTGCTTAATTTTTAATGATATCCTTTAAATTTTAAAATTTTAAATACCTATGGATTCAAAAAAGAATTAAGACAAGGCAATATCTTTTTACAAAATGGCTTATTAAGCTAATCCGGAAAAAGCAGTTGAACTGTATGCAGGTTCAATGTATATACAGCACAACCCAATGGTAGGTGACGGAACCAGAGCTTTCATAGAATATTTCGAAGGAATGTAAAAAAGAGTATCCCGAAAAATCCATTAAATTTGTAAGAGCTGTTTCAGAAGGAGATTTCGTTGCTTTGCATACTCATCGGATCTGGCCGGGTAATGATGAATATGTGACGATGGATTTTTTCAATTTTGATGATAACGGAAAAATTGTTGAACATTGGGATTCAATACAGCAGATTCCCGAAACACCGGCTATTGATAACAGGATGTATTAATATTTAAATTAAAAACTATCAGGGATCATTTTATATGAAAATATTTATCAGTATACTTCTTATCTTTATTGTAATTATAAATCTGAATATTTCATTCTCACAGAATTTCAAAGATTCATTAAAAACAGAACTAACCGAACTAATAAATAACTCTGACATTCCCGGTCTTGGAGTCGCAATTGTCAGCATAGACTCTGCTCTTTATCTGAATGGATTTGGTTTTGCAGATATTGAAAGCAAATCTCCTTACACAGACCGTACTCTTCAGAATATTGGTTCCGTCAGCAAGACATTCATCGCAGTTGCATTGATGCAAATGGTTGAACAGGGTAAGATTAGTCTTGATGACAATATTAATGACTATCTTCCCTTCAAAGTTGTCAATCCGTTTTTCCCGGATTCAATTATAACGGTAAGAATGCTTGCGGCACATACGAGCGGACTCACCGACGGCGAAAATGATGTGCTGATTGAGAGATCATATTTGTTGTCGGAGAAAACAAACTTTAAAAAGACAGATCTGCCTGAAGGTTATTATGAGATGTTTGAAATTTATAATTAAAACATTCCACTCTCTCTGGAAAAATTTCTTTTCAATTTATATTCTCCAAAAGGGGAATGGTATGACAGTACAAATTTTTTATCCGTAGCTCCGGGTCGCGAATACAGATATACAAATGCCGGTGCGACTTTGCTGGCATTTATTATTGAGAAGGTTTCCGGTGAAAGTTTTGATGAATATACAGAAAAGAATATTTTTGAACCGCTCGGGATGAATGAAACTCACTGGTCATTCATGTATGCCGACAGCTCTCACTTTGCGTCTTTATATCTGTCGAACAAAACAAAGATCCCGCATTATTCACTTATTACTTACCCGGACGGCGGACTGATAACCAGCGTGAATGATCTCAGCAAATATTTAGTGGAAATGATAAAAGGAATGAATGGTGAAAGCAAACTTCTCACGTTAAGTTCTTTTAAAGAAATGATGAGTAACCAGCTTACAAAAGAAAATTTTCCGGACGGAAATTTTGAACTTCATAAAGGTCTTATCTGGGATGTAAGTAAAGACGGTGATAACATAGGAATGAACGGAGCTGACCCGGGAATTTTTACTTACGTTTTATTCACTACTAATGGAAATGCCGGAATAATAATATTTTTTAATATCAGTTTCTACGAGATCGAATCATTTGAAAAAGATTTCAAGAAAATCAGAAACATATTAATGAGCAATGCAGGAAAATTTATCAGGTAGCTTAATTTTTCTGAAGCTCAGTCTTTAATCCGCCGGAGATCAGCCAGACCTTTTCTATAACATTATCCGGACCTGTTTGAAACTCTATCTGTATGTCTCTTCCGTCCCCGTAAAAAAACTTGTTTCCTGATTCAGGCTTTAATTCAATATCAGGCCTTGAATCAAAATCTCTGTACAGCTTACCTTCCCTAAATACGATATCTATTTTTGTGTTCAATCCTGTATAACTTCCGGCAAACTTTTTCAATTCTTCAGGATCAACATTTACTTCCTTATGTACATAAGGAAATATTACTTCATCTTCAAAAAGAATCCCGGCTATACCTTCAGAAATACCTCGGACATCCGATTCATTGTTTGAAAGGAGGATTATTGTAAAATCGCCGTTTAAAAACCTTTTCAGGAGAGTACTGTAGCCCGGCCATCCACCGCTGTGATAAATGTACTTGCCGTATTTATTTTCACTAAGGAACACTCCGTAACCATAATACATTTTTCTTTCGATATCTGCGGCAGACTGGGGATTGAACATTTCATTCTGAAGTGCTTCATCCAGCAGCGTGCTGTTCTTAAGGGCTCTGTCCCATATCAGCAGGTCACCGGCAGTGGAATTAATGATCCCGTCTCCCTGTACTCCGTCCAGCCAGTAGACAGCATCAAGCTCAGGTATACTGTCCGGCAATACATATTTGCTCAGACTGTCAGAGTAAACAAAGCCATAAGCATAGTCAGGTATGACTTCATTGGAAGAACGTCTGGTATTGTAAACTCTTGAATTGTTCATCCCAAGCTTTTGGAATACATTTTCATCCATGTAATCTTTGAAGCTTACTCCGGAAACTTTTTCAATGATGGATGCGAGCATTTCATAACCTGTGTTAGAGTATTCAAATTTTTCACCGGGCAAAAATTTTACGGGTATTTTCTCGGCTGCCAGAAATTCTATTACGTCATCATTGAAAGCTATTTTGTTATGATCCCATTTTACAGCCATCGATTCCATATAATCAGGTAATCCCGAAGTGTGTGACAGAAGATTTTGAATGGTTACGTCATGATAAGGCAATTCAGGAAAAAACTTTCTGAGAGAATCCGACAGCGAAAGTTTTCCTTTTTCAATTAAAAGTAAAATCCCCATTGCGGTGAACTGCTTCGAAACGGAAGCAAGTTCGAATACTGAATTATTATCCAGTAATTCTTTTGTATAAAAATTTCTATAGCCGAAAGCATTCTGATAAATTATCTTTCCGGATCCGGCTATCAGTACATTTCCGTTAAAATTATTTATTTCCGAGTGAGCCTTCATGAAGCTGTCAATCTTAGAGAAAAAGTTTTCCTGCGCAAGGAGTGAGAAAGGAAGCAGAATGAGAAAAATTATTATTGAAATATATTTAATCATGTAAGTATCTGAGTTAAATTTGCCTGCAATATTAAGCATCAAACTATTTCTGTCGAAATTTAAACAAATCTGAAATCCGGATTCTGAAATCCCGGGATCAAAATAAATCCCGGATCCCAAACCTCAAATCCCAAAATATCAAACATGCTGATCGATCAGAATTACGTTACCGTCAGGATCTGTTAAGACAATACTTGCCGGACCTTTTGTATTCTCATCTGCTTCTGTATTCAGATCCATTCCTTTATCTTTAAGCTCTTTCTGTATTGCTCTTACATCATCAAATGAATCAAGTGTCTTTGCGTCCTCATCCCATCCGGGATTGAATGTCAGAATATTGTTTTCAAACATTCCCTGAAAAAGACCGATAAGTGAATTTCCGTTTTTCATTATAAGGTAATTCATTTTTTCATCACCTCCGAATTTTGTAAATCCGAGTTTTTCATAAAATTCTTTTGAAGTGCTAAGCTCTTTGACATTTAGACTTACTGAAAATGCTCCCAGTTTCATTTTTTACTCCTTTCCTTTTTTTTATAGTTTAGACAGTTAACTGGCTATTTAAAAATTTTACCGTAATTTTGTTGAAAGATTAAATTAGATTCATCTTTCAGAACTATCAAGGTTAAACAAAATTCTGAAATTGAATCTGAAAATTTTGAATCTGGCAGCACTTACTTCTTTTATTTTTTTGTTGAGCATGTAAGTTTTATAAACAGATAATTTTTTATTTCCTGAGATCTTTTCAAGAGAGTACAAAATTTTTTTATTGAATGTCTAAAACTCCTAAAATTAATAACTCACTTTTATGATCATTTTAAATTTCTGAAAATATTTCCTGAACATTGCAACAATAAAATAATATTTTATTGTTGCGGATAAGCACACATGATTTTCAAATCATTTTATAATTTATAATATAAGAATTTAATTAATTTTCTTTTTTATTCAGGATATTGATATCGGGATTTTTTCGCAGTCAAGATTTTTACCTGCAACAATTTATAGTCCCTGTAAATGCCCGATATATAAGCATTCACGGAAGTTCAGAAAATTTGTGATTTATAATTTCCAAAACACGGGCAATTAATTAATTTTTTAAAATAGAAAAATAGTTTTAAAATATTTTTTATAAAAATGAAATTTGGATTTCTATTTATTTAAATTTAACTGAAATTGTGACTTAATATTAGCACCTTAACAATAAATAAAAAAAAATTTATTTTTTGTTTCAATAATAATTTTGTTTTTTATTTTTACGGAAAAAAAAATTTAAAATCCCGTTAGTAAAATTTTTAATAACGGTTTTAAAATGAGACTCAATAATAAAAAAATAATTCCTTATTTTTACAGAAAATAATTTAATTGCAGATATAATGATTTATGAATATGAAAATACGGATCATCTTTTTCTGTAATCACAGGATATTTTTTTGAATTTATGTTTATAAGTTTTTCTAAATTAAAAAAAATTTTAAAAATTTAAATATCCAAATAACACTAAAATTCTTTTTTAAAAACAGGGGGTTAAAACCCCATTTCATCAAAAAAAAAAGAAAGGGCGATAATGGCTAAAGAAACAAAAAAAGCAGTTGTAAAAAAAGCAGTAAAAAAAGCGGCAGTGAAAAATGCCGTTAAAAAAGGAGCAGTAAAAAAAGCAGTAAAAAAAGCAGCAGTGAAAAAAGCTGTGGTTAAAAATGCTGCCAAGAAAAATGCAGTGAAAAAAGCTGTAGTTAAAAAAGCAGTAAAAAATGCTGCAATAAAAAAAGCTGTGAAAAAAGCTGTAGTTAAAAATGCAGTGAAAAAAGCAGCAGTAAAAAAAGCAGTAAAAAAAGCAATCGTTAAAAATGCTTTAAAAAAATAATAATTGCTTTAAGCTAATGATTCATTTATATACACATCAAACTGCCGGTAATTTTAAATACCGGCAGTGATATAATTTATTATTTAGTTTTAATATATATATTATGCATTCCACATGAATTGCATATTCATTTTTGTGTGAAATAGATGTTATATAAAGAATCAAAAATATTCAGATTAAATTATTAATAATATATTCTGAATGATCTTCAATATTTTGAGGTTGATGCAAATTCAGTACAATTTTATACCTGAAATTTTGTTTTTTAGCTCAGCTGATAAATTATTCTGAACTGGTTCAAAATTTTTCATAATCCCGCCGGATATAAGTTTTATACTTTTATTTCTGGCGGGATTTTTGTTTTATGATTTATTTCATTACAATAAAGACCAGTCTGCAGGTTCATTTCCGGAAGGATCAGTAAAATCAAATCTCCTGCCGCCCGGAAATAAAAAAATATGCTTTGAAATTTTTCCACCTCCTTCAGTTATATTAGTTTTCAGACTTTCAAGATCGTTGTGATATGAAACAAAAAAGACACTGCTTGTGATTTCATCTTTGGTTATTTCAATTCCTAAGTTAACTTCGCTATTTGATAATGAAGTATAATCCGGACCGTAATCCGTAAAATCACATCCAAAAGTCCTCCTGTAAAATTTTTTTATCTTACTCGGATCCTTTGCTGTCAATCCGGTGTAATTAATGTAATTGTCCTGCATCATGAATTTTTCAAATATTAATAGTTATCAATATAAAATATTGATTTTTTAATTTTACATGCAGTAAGACCAAAACAAGGTTACCGGTCATTTAATTATTCAGAGACTTCATTTGAGCTTTTGCATATCTCTCTCCGGCAGCAACTCCCATCGGCGCTATTGATTCCAGAGAATTCAATTCCTCATCTGATAAATGGATCTTTACTGCATCAGCATTTTCCTGAACATATTTTCTTCTTTTAGTTCCGGGAATTGCCGCAAAACCTTTCTGAAGAACCCATGCTAATGCAAGTTGCGAAGGAGTTACACCTTTTGCTTCAGCAAGTTTTTTAACTTCCTCTGCAACCTCAAGGTTTTTTTTGAAATTCTCCCCCTGAAACCTGGGATCTGTTCTTCTGAAATCATCAGCCGCAAAGTCTTCAGGTGATTTAATTTCTCCCGAAAGCAATCCCCTGCCAAGAGGTGAATACGCAACAAATCCTATTCCAAGTTCATTAACAGTATCAAGAATTCCGTTTTCCTCTATTCCTCTTTCAAATAAAGAATACTCTGTCTGCAAAGCAGATACAGGATGAACTTTATGCGCTTTCCTGATCGTAGAAGGAGCTGCTTCACTTAGTCCTATATATCTGACCTTTCCTTTTGCAACCATTTCTGACATAGCGCCTATTGTATCTTCGATCGGTACATTCGGATCTATTCTATGAATGTAGTAAAGATCGATATAATCTGTGTCAAGATGTTTCAATGAACGGTCCAGAGCTTTGTTAATATATTCCGGACTACCATTTATACCTTTAAAATCTCCGTCATCACTTATCTCTATACCTGTTTTTGTAGCAATAATAAATTTATCCCTTTTTCCCTTTATGGCTTTGCTTAATAGTATTTCATTTTTAAACGGTCCGTATATTTCGGCTGTGTCAAAAAAATTTATACCGATCTCAAGGGCGAGATCAATTGCAGCAAGTGACTCTGCTTCGTTTGTCTCTCCGTAAAATGCGCTCATTCCCATACAGCCCAGACCTAAGCCGGATACCTTTAAACCGCTGTTTCCCAGTTTTATCTCTTTTATTTCCATGTTCTACTTTATTATTTTTTATTTATAAAAAAATTTCTCTTTGAATTTTTATATCTGCTTTGTAAAATAAAAGCAGTTTATTTTTTTGAGATATTTTAAAATAAGGATTTTAAGTGACAAATTATAATTTAAATTTTCTAATATTTCATCCTCCCGGAATAATCCCCCCGGTTTTCAGACTGTCCGGAAACATTACCATTATGCCTGCCTCAAATCCGCCCGGGCGGACCAAAGACTCAAAGAAGTGCTTTTTGAAGGTTTTATTCTTAGAGTCTTTGAGTCTTAAAGTCTTAGAGGCAATCCCGGCATTTTCGGACAATCTGTTTATCGGGAGATTCTGCCGGTTACAGTTTCTTCGCCGGAGCTCCGGATAATCAGCGGAGACTTTTCATTTAACCTGATTATTTTAGCAATTTTGAGGTTTACATATGCTTCAAACTGTTTTGCGTTTGCTTCAAACTGTTTTGCGTTTGCTTCAAATTGT
>CALMST010000356.1 GCA_937872315.1 uncultured Ignavibacteria bacterium
TCGGAGGCGGACATGTTGGATATGCATTGAGCAGGGTTTTGTCTCTGCTGGATTTTTATACAGTTGTCGTTGACGACCGCAGCGGACTGAAGACTTTTTCAAAGAATAAATATGCAGATGAACTAATCCCGGAAAGTTATGACAAACTCGGTAAAATAGTAAAGGATAATTCTTTTGTAATAATTGTTACAACAGGTTTTGAATCTGACAAAAAAGCATTATTACAGATCATTAACAAAGATCTGAAATACATCGGTCTTATGGGCACGACAGCAAAGATCAAAAAGATCAGCTCTGAATTAATAAAATCAGGAATAAAGAAAGCCGTGTTAAATAAGATACATGCTCCGATCGGAATAGATATAGGAAGCGATACCCCGGAAGAGATCGCGATCAGCATAACTGCCGAACTGATAAAGATAAAAAATCAATAATTATCATATAACATTAAGATCGTGTTTATTTCTGAATTCCTTAACCTTTCCCGGATGCCTTTTGCTTAAATGATTCAATGAAGATTTTACGGCTCTCCTAACGGTTTTATTTTCATCATCCAGAAACATTCTTATTACTTCCAGCGCTTCATCGGGATATTTATTTCCGAAACTGTTATTGAACGACATTATAATATTCCATCTTACATGCTCGTCTTTTATCTTACTCCATTTCTTAAGCTGGTTTAAAACGTCTTCCGGAAAAGCATTCCCGAAATAACTGCCTAAAATAAACGGACCGAGGTTTTTTTTAACATAACGTGAATCATCATGCATCATAGGTTTAAATATCGCAAAAGCTTTTTTAATATCTTTTTCATTTCTTAAACCGATCGCTGAAAAAACCACGGCTCTTCTGACATTTTCAGAAGGATGCTTTGTCCATTTCAGAATATCAGCATAAAAGCAGTCGTTATGTTTAAGTGCCTCAGCAAAAACAGTACCGGCGTATTCTCTTACTTCCCAGTTAGGATCGTCTGCAATTTTTAAAAGCTGTTTTTTTACTTTCTCCGGTGAGTATTTAAAGCCTCTCCATATAACGGATACACCTATCTCTTTTGCATTATCTTCTTTCATATTGCAAAGTTTATTTCCGGATTCAAAAAATTCTCTTCCGGATTTACCGGGATTTTGTTCTATAAATTTTACGATCTCTTTTATTACAAACTTTTTGTCCTTAGTTTTTGCAGTATCCGCATGTGATGTTTTAATTTTTTCCAGAAGGGAAATTATTCCGGAGTAATCTTTAATATTTATGGCAGATAAAATTGCCGATTTTTCAGAATCTTTTAGCAGAGAATCATTCATTCAGATTAATTTTGATCTGAAAATAATGAATCTTGAATAAAGATAATATTTAGTTTAACTTAATAAAAAGGATTAATATGAAAAACAAAATATCAAAAATCATATGGTTAACTGTTATTTTCATTCTGATAATTAGCACACCTTATTCTTATCCCCAGATATTTCCATGGAGTCCGGTTCAGAAGATCACTTCAGGGTTCAATGATAAGAATCCTTCATTTGGCGCAAAGCAGGAGGAATTCGTATTATTATTTGACTGGGAATTTATGGTATTCGAAAGACATCAGGATACATCATCTCAAATATGCATTTTAAAAATGGATACATACGGACCAATCGATTCAGTTTTATATATTTCAGGAAATTCCGGTTTCAACCGGAATCCTTCCATATCTTACTGTTCCTCTAATTCTTTTTATTTCGGTTCTATAACAAATTCATTAGCATTATGGGAATCAGAAAGAAACGGAAGGTGGGATATTTACGGAGCATATTACAGTGCATCTTCGGGCTGGCAGCAACCTTTTGCAATTGATACATCGGGCTATGATAAATTCCATCCAAGATCAGTCTGTATTGACAGCACAAATTTTGCAATAACGTATGAAAGAAATAATGATATTATATTCAAAATTGTAAACGGTCAAACACATAGTATAAGCTATGATACAAATCTGACTGCTAATGAAAGTGCTGTCTGTAAAAATCCTTTTATATCAAGATACTATTCTTTATATGTAAGTTTTGAAAAACAAAAAGCTGACAGCAGCTATGCTGTTAATTACAAAAGATCAAATACACTTCCAAACTGGACAGAGTCAGATACTACAGCCTTTGAAGGAAATAATATCAATAACGGATTTGTAAATGATTTTGGAGGGCTGGTGAGTGTATTCAGTTCTGACCGGCTTGGAAACTATAACATTTACGGTACTGCTTTTGATTCATTCGAAGGTCAGAAACCTATTTTAATTGATACAGCTTCTGATAATTATGACTATGAATCTTACCTGATTCCGGTTGTAACTGATGGTAGCTTTTACAATCAGGCAAATGCATATATCCGGAAAACTGATTCTCTCAAAATTTTTTTGACTCAGTTTAATTATGTAATTGACAGTGTCAATATATCTGATACCGCAGAGGCAGTCTCCCTTACTCTTAACCGGGGATTAAAATTCGGAATGTATGATGCTCTTGTCTGGGTAGTGTTCAATAAAGACAGTATGAATTATTCCGGATTATACGGAAAATCAGTTCAGATAATATTTGCTGATATAAGACAAATTTCGAATAATGTTCCGGAAAAACCGGAATTGTATCAGAACTATCCTAATCCTTTTAATCCCGTTACGAAAATTAAATTCGATATTCCGCAGATAACCAGCAACAATGCTTCGAATGTAAAACTGATAATTTATGACCGGCTCGGACGGGAAGTTGAGATTCTTGTTGATAAACAGCTCGGTCCCGGTACTTATGAAGTGACGTGGGATGCAGACAGATATTCAAGCGGGATTTATTTTTACAGGCTTGAATCCGGTAATTTAGCAGAGACAAAAAAACTTATGCTTTTGAAGTAAAATTGAATTACAAATCTGATTAAGAAATTATATATTTGCAATACTTTTTAACATAATATTTAAATGAAATTCGATCTCGAAACTGTTCTGTTTTTCTCTCTTGCTGTAATGGCAATTGGTTCTGCTATAATGATGATCACGCGTAGGAGTCCGATTACAAGCGCTTTATTTCTGATCCTGAACTTTTTCACAGTATCAGGTTTGTATCTTCTGCTTAAAGCCCAGTTCATAGCTATAATTCAGGTGCTTGTATACATGGGCGCAATTATGGTATTATTCCTGTTTGTGATCATGCTTTTAAATCTTCAGGATGAAAAAAAATTAAAAGAAAAGTTCACTTACAGAAAAATCACTGCCGTACTTCTTTCCATATTCTTATTCTGTCTTCTTTCTTTTACTATTTATTTCGGATTCAGCGGAAAGTATACAGCAATGTCAGATAAAGCGGTAGAGATTGGTACAGCGGAGTTTCTTGGCTCTGAGTTGTTTACTAATTTTTCATTTCCTTTTGAACTGGCATCATTCCTGCTTCTGGCTGCTATAGTCGGAGCGGTTGTTCTTGCCAAGAAAAAATTTGAGTAATATTTCAGTAGCGGTAAATATTGTTGATTTGGTTATAATACTTAACTTAACGGTCTCAGCAGAAACCGTATCAACCGTTTCCACTGAGACCTGCTAAAGATCCTTCTTAATTTCCATTTACATAATTTTCAAACATCCTTTCCGGTACAGCACTGACTTACTTATCCTCTGCATTGATTTCATCAAAACCTGTATAACTTCTTAATACTTCCGGTATCACTATTTTACCATCTTTAGTCTGATTTGCTTCAAGCAATCCTACCATCAGTCTTGAAGTTGCAAGTCCGGATCCGTTAAGAATATGCACAAGTTCGGTTTTGGTCTTATTGTTTTCAAGCTGCTTTTTGTATCTGACCTTTGCTCTTCTTGACTGAAAATCTGTACAGTTACTTACAGAAGAAGCTTCAAGCCATTTATCTTCAGCATAAGACCAGACCTCAATATCATAGCACTTGCTGGCTGCAAATCCGAGATCGGCTGTACAGAGTTCTATGATACGGTAATAAATACCAAGTTTGTCAAGAATACCGCATGCATGCGAAAGCATTTCTTCGAGTTCTTTGTATGAATCTTCAGGTTTACAGAAATTTATCAGTTCGACTTTATTAAACTGATGAACTCTCAGAAAACCCTTTGTATCTTTACCGTAACTTCCGGCTTCACGCCTGAAACAGTTTGTGAATCCGCAGTATTTCATTGAGAGATCTTCTTCTTTAAGGATCTCATCCCTGTGAATATTCAGTATAGAGACTTCAGCTGTTGGTATCGCAAACAGATCATCCTTTTCCATATGATACATATCCTCTTCAAACTTCGGGATCTTCTCGGCTGCCTCCATGGATTCACGGCTGACAAGCACGGGAGTTATAACTTCCCTGTAACCGTTCTTTCCCTGTTCGTCGAGCATAAAATTTATAAGCGCGCGTTCCAGTCTAGCTCCTTTGCCTTTGTATAGAGGAAAACCGCTTCCTGATATTTTTGTGCCTCTTTCAAAATCAAGTATGTCCAGCATTTTTCCGAGCTGTACATGATCCAGCGGCTTAAAGTCAAACTCCTTTTTTTTTCCTGCAGATCTGATCTCCGCATTATCTTTTTCGGAATTTCCCTGCGGTACAGAATCATGAGGCAGATTGGGAATGTATCTCAGGAGAATATCAATATCATTGTCAAACTGTTTGAGCTCTTCATCCTTTAACTTAATTTCATCCGATACTTTTTTCATATCCGTAATTTTATCCGAAGTATCTTCTTTATTCTTTTTCATTACTGCTATTTCATCAGAGACTTTATTTCTCTGTTCTTTCAGAGTTTCAGTTTTATGGATCAGATCAAGGCGGTTTTTATCGAGGGTAACTATTCTGTCAACAACAGTTATATCTTCGTTTCTCAGAGATAATTTTTCTTTTATATGATCAGGGTCTTCCCTGACGGTTTTTATGTCCAGCATATTGTATTTTATTTATTAATACCCGAGTTGAAATTTCAGCAGTCTTAAACCTTCAACAGAATCCATAGGTTTAAAACCCAGCTCAGATTCCATTTTAAGAATTATAAGCCCTGACTTTAAAGGTCGGGGTGCGGGTTGATTCAGACTTTCCGTAGTAATCGGAAAGACAAGTTTTTTATTTAAGTTAAACACTTCACACATGTTCATTGCAAAATCATATCTTGATAAGATATCCGAACCGGCAATGTTATATATGCCTTTACAGTTTTTATCAATGATCTTAAGTGTTCCGTAAGCCAGATCATCTATCATCGTGACATTGCTGATCTGGTCCGTAACTATATTTACCGGTCTGTTATTTCTGAGATTATCCAGCATCCATAAAGCAAAATTAGGCTTTACATTATTCCCGGTCCCATAAAGCACAAGTGTCCTGATAATGGTATAATTAATGTCACTCGTAATAAGAGAATTCTCGCTTGCAAGTTTTTCTCTGCCGTAGAATGAGACAGGATTGGGTACGGCTTTTTCATCATAAGGTCCGTTCTTTCCGTCAAACACATAATCAGTCGAATAATGAACTATCTTTGCATCGTTTTTTTTTGCTGCAATGATCAGATTCTTTACTCCGTCAACATTTATCTTCCAGGACAATTCTCTTTCGGTTTCACATTTATCAACATTGGTAAAAGCAGCGCAATTTACGATCACTGAAGGCTTATGATATTCAACAACCTTCTTAACATCTTCTTTTGAAGTAATATCAAGTTTTATGTATAATTTACCAAAATCATAAAATGATTTATCCTCGACTGATGATAAAATAACTTCATGGTCACTTTCTCTTAAAATAACCGAAGCGACAGCCTGCCCAAGGAGCCCGTTCGAACCTGCTATTAATATTTTCAAATTATTATACCGAAGGTTATTTTAGTTTATAAAGTTTGTTAATGCCACCTATCGAAGCATTAAGTGAAGCTATTCTGTTTGCATAATTCAGACTCTTTTTAAAGTCTGAAGTTACGGAATAATCAAGTGTAAATGATGAGGCGAATACGTCTCCGCATCCGGTGGAATCAATGAAATGTGGATTCTCAACTGCAGCAAGCTGAATATGATCCAGGTCATAAAAAGTTTCACCTCCGAAACTTTTCTCTTTTTTTGTAATGCCCGTAACACCGTTTACACCTCTTGTTACTATCATTCCGACAACCGGATTTCGTTTATTGAAAAGAACCTCTTCGGCGATCTTATATTCACTTAGTTTTTCCTTGCTGAGTGTTGCTATCTCAAATTCATTCATCTGTACCGTATCAGAATTAGTACACCATTCATACCAGTTCTCAACATGTGTATGAACTCTTGTTCCGTCAGGCTTTGTATGCATCACGATATTATGTATATCAATGTGAATAAATCCGCTGAAGTTTTTTCTGAGATTTTTCAGAGTTTCTATTGTAATGTCAATACCGGAGATCATGTTTACAAGTATGGCATCAGCATTATTTAAAAAATTCTCAATCTGATTATAAGCTAATGTATATGTAGGCTCGGATGAAGTTTCCACGCGCGCGCTCTTATCATTATTATAAAGATTATAATGTAAAAAAACCTTTCTTGTAGGATGTTTTACTTTATTCAGTCCATGAGTTTTAATATTAGGATATTGTTCCAGAATTTCCTTAATGTTTTCATATTCATCCTCACCCACATTCATGACAGGTGTGATATGATCATTTTCTTTTGCAAGTACTGCCATACTTATTACTGAATAAAGTATTCCGCCGTAGCTCTTTAAAACTTCCCCGTTTACCTTATGAATAACATCTACACAAGGTTCTCCGATTATTATATAATTCATTTATTGAGTTTAAATTTATTTTCAATTTTCTTTATTATATTTCCTGAAAGTTCAAGTTCTGAAGCTTTTATTGTTTCTTTTAACTGTGAAAGCTTTGTAGCGGATGTGATCACGCTTGAAATAATTTTATCACGCAGACACCATGCCAGAGCTACATTTGATACCGGTGCATTGAGCTCCACAGCTATACTTATCAGCTTTTCCACTTTCCTTAAATTTTCTTCTGTTGCAAGTCTCTTGACAAAAACGCTGTTTTTCTTATCCATTAATCTGGAATCCCTGTCAATTTTTTTCCTGTTGTATTTTCCGGTCAAAACTCCCTGAGCCAGCGGTGACCACACAACCTGACCAATACCTTCCTTCCGGCAATAATCCAGCACACCATTAGTTTCAATGTCCCTGTATAAAAGACTGTACTGAGGCTGATTACTTACGGGTTTATGAAGATTATATTTTTCACAAACTGTCACTGCTTCCTTTATCTGCCTGCCTGTCCATTCACTTGTACCCCAGTAAAGGATCTTTCCCTGTTCTATCATTGTATTAAACGCCCTGCAGGTTTCTTCAACCGGTGTCTCTGTATCAAATCTGTGACACTGGTAAAGATCAATATAATCTGTTTTAAGATTCAGCAGTGAATTGTGGACGGATTCTGTTATATGTTTACGGGACAGCCCTTTATCATTAGCATTCCGGCTCATTGGCCAGAAGCATTTTGATGCAATAAAAAGATCCTGTCTTCTGAAATTTTTAAGTGAGACCCCGAGAAACTTTTCGGCGCTTCCTATAGCATAGACATCAGCGGTATCAAAAAAATTTATTCCGTTATCAAATGCAAATTTAACAAGATCATTACCCGTCTTTTTATCCACTGTGCCGCCAATTGTGATCCAGCTGCCGAGACCTATCACACTGACCTTTGCTCCGCATTTTCCTAATCTTCTGTATTCCAAATTAAATTATAATTATTAAAATTATTTAAATGAATTTTTTAACTGTTCTCTGATAAGTTTTCTGGCCTTACTCCCGCCGAAATTAGCTGTCACTGAGATCTGATTTGTCATACCCAGATCCTGATGATTTGTAATTGCATAATCAAGCTGAAGGATATTATAATTCAGGCTTATACCTCCCGAAAAAGTATCAGGTTGCGTGCCAATTCCCGCTCTGAGATCTACATATTCATTTACAAAATACTCAAGTCCTCCCCGGAATGAAAGCGGAAATTTTACATCTTTTTCAAATTCAACGACAATGTTAAGATCTGTTTCGGGTTGAATTGTGAAACCTGTTCTGTATATCTGAGAGATCCTCTGACCCGATTCTCCTATCTCAGCACCGGTTATATTCCCTGCGAAAAAGCCCCATTTCAGAAATTCCGTAAGATAAGCAAGCCCTCCTATGTCCGCACCAAAAGAGGAGGCTGAATTATAATTCTGAATTGTCAGATCATAATAATTCAGATTTAATCCCAGAAAGATCTTTTTACCGAAACTGTTTCCGAAAGATAACGATAATCCGGACTCCCTGTAAAGCTCAAATCCGTATGTTTTTAATCCGATACCGAATGTACCAAAATTCAGCGCTTCAGTATAAGTAACTGCTGCTGTGGATATCCCGCTTATTCCAAACTGAGAAGGTCCGTAATAAGCGGATACTTCCCTGAAAGAGATCTGTCCAAGCCCTGCCGGATTATAAAAAACTGCAAGTGAATTATCGGATAAAGAAGTAAAAGCTCCGTTTAAGCCAACTGCTCTTGCACCCACACTGGAGAATTCAAATTGTGCAAAGGAACTTTTTAAAGCTAAAATACATAATACAACTGTGATCTTAAGCGTATTCATAATCATCCCCGTATATTAATTAAAAAATAAATGTATTGATTCTTTAATATCAGAATCCATATTTTAACGAAATAAATTTAGCTAATGAGACCCAAAATGCAAAGTCAATTTAAATGGTTTTTAATTTTAATATTATTTTTTTTATGTAAAACAAATATAATTTTTTCCCAGCAAACAGACCTTTATGTGGATGTGATAGTCGATATGGAACAGCTGAATCAGGCGGAACAGGAAAAACTGGTCAATTTCAAACGGAAAGTTGAAGATTATCTTAATAAAAATAAATATCACAGTGAAAAAATACCTACCATCAGAGCCCAGATGCAGTTCAGTTTTACAAGCGCTGATGCTTCTTCATCCACCTATCAGGCTAAGATATTCATAGCAAGTCAGCGGGAAATATATAATCCTTTTAAAACCAATGATCCTAAATTCACAGTGGCATTCAGATATCTTGACGAGAGATGTCAGTTTTATTACAATGACAATATGGTATTTCTTAAAAACGACTTAAGATTTGATCCGTTTTTAAGTCTTCTTGATTATTATGCATATTTAATAGTGGGTTATGATGAAGATTCCTATTATGTAAAAGGAGGAAACAAATATTTTCAGAAAGCGCTTGATATCTGTAACAAGGTTTCGGGGAATCTGAACGGATGGAATGAGACAGGCGGCGGTTCAAAACCTTCAAGACTCCAGCTGGTTCAGGAAATGCTGGATATAAGATCAGATGATTTCAGAAAAGCATATTTTGAATATATGTGGACCGGTCTTGATTCACTGGCAATCAATAAAACCAATGCTTATAAAAACATACTGGATGCGCTTGAGACAATAGGGAAGGTCAAAAGCAAAGAAGTGAAAACATTTAATATTGATATTTTCTTTGACTCAAAAGCAAATGAAATTGCCGAAACTTTTATAGAATACGGAGACAAAACAGTTTATGATAAACTGATGGCTATTGACAGATCTCATCAGAGTATTTATGAAGATGCAAAAAAACGGGCGCGGTAGTTATAATCGGGTGCCGGTTTTTCATATGATTTTAAAAATTGCAGGTTCCGGATAATAGTTTTATATTTCAACTTTCTTTTAAATTGTTTATTTTTAACAAATAAACTAAAAAAGGGGGAAATTTGAAAAAAACTATATTACTTTTTATAGCGCTGTTTGCATTTATTTCTTTTAATGCTAATGCGCAATTCAAGAACTACAATGTTAAAGGCGGAATAATGTATGACCAGCTGATTCCGCTTTCAGAATACAATTCATCATATTCTTTTATCGGCAGAGCTTTTCTTGGATTTGAAATCACAAATAATGTGTGCATTCAGATCAGCGGAGGTTACGGGCAATTCAAAACCAAGGATAATTACAATCCTGCTACCGGTGAATATGACAATAACGGCAATTCATTTCAAAATACTTACGGAGATTATATTAAAGCAGATATTATTCCTGTTGATGCAAGAGTAAGATTATCTCCGTGGGCAAAAACCGCTAAAAACTGGAATCCTTATTTTTACATCGGAGCAGGTATAATGAATTATAACGTTAAGAATGATCCTGATACAGTAAGTAAAAACAATGACGGCTGGACATCTATATTTCCTGTAGGAATGGGTACAGAGATCAGGATGTCAAAAAATGTAATGCTCGATTTTAATATCGGATATACATATACAACTACTGATCAGCTGAACAATTTCATTGTCCCTAGTTTCACAGACGGAATGGCCAATGTTAGTTTAGGTCTGACATTTGCCGGCGGAGATGATTGTGATACCGATTATGATAAAGACGGTCTTACAAAATGTAAGGAAGAAGAGATCGGAACTAATCCTGATATAGCTGATACTGACGGAGATGGATTAAATGACGGGGATGAAGTAAATATTTATTCAACTAATCCTCTTAATAAAGATACTGACGGTGATACACTAACAGATGGTGACGAGGTAAAGATATACAGTACAAATCCGTTAAACAAAGATACTGATTCTGATAAACTTATGGATAACGAAGAAGTTAACACTTACAATACTCTGCCAAATGACAATGATACAGATGATGATACATTACTCGATGGCGATGAGGTTCTGACCTATAAAACCAATCCAAAAATGGTTGATACAGATCTCGGATCCATAGGAGATGGCATAGAAGTGGGAAGAGGTACAGATCCTCTTAATGCTGCTGATGACCTCCCTCCCGCACCGGTTGAAGAGCCAATGAAAGTCGGAGCTGTTATAGTACTTGAAGGTATAAATTTTGCCAGCGGAAGTTATGATATCTCTGCCGGTTCGGATGATATCCTTGGAATGGCTTTAAAAACCATGCAGGATAATCCCGCAATAGATGTTGAGATCGCGGGCTATACCGATAACAGAGGTGGATATGATTACAATATCAATCTTTCACAGAACCGCGCTAATGCGGTGAAAGACTGGCTGGTCTCAAATGGCATAAGCGCTTCAAGGATCGAAACAATGGGTTACGGAGAAAATAATCCTATAGCAACCAATGACACCGAAGAAGGTCGCTATAAAAACAGAAGAATAGAATTCAAGAGAATCAGATAAACAGAATTAAACTGAAAATATAAAGCTGTTACTGCAAAAAGCGGTAACAGCTTTTTTTATATATAAATTGAATTTGGAAGTTCACATTTGCAGAAGTTCTTTTACTAACTCTCTTGTACCTTTGGCTGCCTTTTCTTTTATGAATTTTAAATTCTCATTTCTGTAATAAATCCCGGGTTCATTCGGATCTATTAAATAAACAGGTATGTCGTCTTTTACAAATCCCAGAAGACTTGCAGCAGGATAAACCACCAGGGAAGTTCCTATAACAATAAATATATCAGCAGCAAGAGAGATCCTTATCGCTTCATCCATCATCGGAACCATTTCGCCGAACCATACAATATGAGGTCTCAGCTGTGAACCTTTTACACATTTACTTTCAGTTGTAATATCTTCTCCGTTGAGATCATAGATCTCATCCTCATCCACTGTGCTTCTCGCCTTATTTAATTCTCCGTGCAGATGAATTATGTTCACCGAACCGGCTCTTTCGTGAAGATCATCTACATTCTGAGTTATTATTGTAACGTCATATTTATCTTCCAGATCCTTCAGCGCTATGTGTGCATCATTAGGTACAACTTCCTTAAGCTGTCTCCTTCTCTGATTATAAAAATCCAGAACAAGTTCCCGGTTTCTTCTCCATCCTTCAGGAGATGCAACTTCCATAACATCGTGACCTTCCCATAATCCGCCCGAATCCCTGAATGTAGAAAGTCCGCTTTCAGCGCTGATACCCGAACCGGTTAATACAACTATCTTTTTTTTAGTATTCATTTTTTTTTCGTTTAAAATTAACATAAAAAAAAGCGAAACCATAAGTTCCGCTTTTTATAAAAATTCAATCTATATTTTTCCAATCAACCAATCAACTACTTTCCGCCGACTTTATCAATAAGATACTTAGCTACAGCATCTGCTTCTTTCGGTTTTAATCCGGGATTAGGCATTGGAGGATAATCAGGGAAAACCTTTGTAGGATTCTGTATCCATGCAGATAATTTTTTTACATCACCGTTAAAAGTAGGAACGGTCTCATTATACGGGGGACCAACGAGTTTAGCATCAAATTTATGACAGGCAGAACAAATTCTTGTAAAAATTTCTTCTCCATCTACTCCGGCTGTACTAATTGTTTTACTTTTCTTTTCCTTTTCAAGTTCTACGGCTGCGGTATTTATAGCTTCAAGATGTTTAAAAGAAGCTGTGCCGAATGCCGACTGATTTTTCATAATCGTAAATCCTATGGATAATATTAAAACATAAAACGCCGCGCCAATGTATTTCATGTCTTTGTTCTTGATTACCGCATAAAGGAAATTACAAAGTATCAGTATTGAAACAAAAGAAAGTCCGGTATATGTAAAAACAGTTCCGGATAAAGCTACATTAGGGATCATTATGAAAGTAAAGAACAGGAATATCGGTAGTAAAGCAGCTCCCGTGAATGCAATGTTTCCTCCGATCTTTTTTGCAAAATTATAATACTCCTTGTCTTTATCGAGATCATGAATTCCACCCTGCCAGTAGAAAAAAAAGAAGAGAATAGAACTTCCCGTGACAGTAATGGATAATACAACTATGAAAAGAAAATTAAGCAATGTTGCTCCTGAAAGAAACATCTGAGCTATATTCTGAAAATATTCATAATTATCTGAAAAAAGTGCAATGGAGGTTCCGCCTGCAAAAAAGACAGCAGTGAGAACTAGCAGTACAAAAGCATAAAGTCCTGAATTAGAATTTGTATTCATCAGATCAAATTCATAATCGACAATGTCTTCCGGAATTTTTGTTTCGAGTTCATGTTTTTTTAATCCCGTAATATCTTTGAATGTTTCTATAAGAAGTTCGATCTGAAACGTATTCTGATAACTGTACACAAAGTTTACGGCCAGCGCCATGAATAAAGTAGCTACAAACAACAGACTAACACTTATCACCTTCACTTCAAACATAAGCTGTGCATAGCAGAAAGTAATTGCAAGAAGCGGAATCACACCGAGACCAACCCCAACGAATCTGTTTATAGCTAATTTATCAATAATATCCTTTGCAAAACGGATAAAAAGCGGATTCTTTCTTTTTCTTCCGTAAGCATTGAATATTACCGAAAAAGCCGTTCCTCCGAAGATCATTCCGAAAAAAGGAATGAATATGAGCATAGACATTACCAGTATTATTTTCAGCAGATTGAGATGCTGTGTAGTAGCCGGTATAACTAAGTTATCTAAGAAATCCATTTATGTTATATAAAATTGTTTAAATTTATTCTAAAATTATTTAATAACTTTTCAGGATCTATTCCAGAAAAAGTTTTATTAATTTATCCAGAGACAAGGATGTAATAATAAGCAAAGCAAAGATATTTATTCTTATAAACATATTTTTGAATCCTTTGTTATCGCCGCCTGATCTCAGGAAGATCAGAGAATTATATAATAACCAACCGCAAAGCAATACCAGAAATATACCCGTTACGCTATAATTCATTATTCCGAAAAAATTAAAAGACAATGCGATCACAATTGTAAGAATGATCCAGCAGAATGTAATATTTATAAGCTGTCTGCTGCTGAATATATTCGTAAGTGTCGGAAATCCTCCTTTATCGTAATCCTTACCATATACAAGAAGAAGTATCCAGAAATGGGGGATCTGCCAGATAAAAAAGAATGCTGCGATCAGCATTATTTTAGGATCGAATACATCGCCGCCGGCAGCTACCCATCCTGCCAAAGGAGGTAAAGCTCCTACAAGAGATCCGGGAATAATTGCAAGGGAAAATATTTTTTTCATCGGCGTATAAACCGCATTGTACCAGAAGAATGTGAGAAGTCCGATCCCCAGCGTCAGCACGGTTGACTTGATAAGCAATGTGGCGCTTCCGAGTAACAGGAACGCTGCGGCAATCATGAGAACTGCAGCAGGTGTTACGGTCCCGGAAGGAATCGGCCTGTTCCTGGTCCTGTCCATTAACAGATCTGTTCTTCTTTCCTGATAATGATTCAAAGCTGAAGCTCCGCAGGCAAGAAAAAATATTCCGATTATAGGATATAATGAAAATGATTCCAGATCATTGAGACCGAGTACATATCCCAGTGTGGTCGTAAATGCCACCAGTACCGTGATCCTGATCTTGGTGATCTCAAATAAAATCTTAACCCGTCCTGAAAGACCTATATGTCTTCCGGCTTCTATTGATATATCCTTTTTATTTGCTGATGAAGTTTGGATAATTTTAAATTACTTTTTTAATGAATCAGTTTTTTTAATTTCATCTTTTTTGATATCAGATGAAGGAGTTGTCTTTGCAACCGTATCAATTGTTTGTTTATCTGATCCTGTATTGGCAGAATCTTTCATTCCGGATGATGAATTTACAGTGTCTTTGGTACCGGCAGCTGAGTCTGTTTTTAAAGAGTCCGCCGCCTTTGTTGTATCAGGCGGAAAATAATTTTTCCATGTTTCAAACTTTTCGGTTTCAATAACTATTACAGGTGCATACATATATGAGTGATTAAGTCCGCAGTATTCCGCACAAGCCGCATAATATGTGGCGGGCTCATTTGTTCTGATCCAGTAATAATTAACTCTGCCCGGAACTGCATCTTCCTTGGTTCTGAATGCAGGGAGAAAAAAACTGTGAAGTACATCCGTAGATGTAATCTCGAATTTTACATTCTTATCTTCCGGCAGAAACAGAGTATCTGATTTTTTCTTGTTATCATATTCAAATGTCCACTTCCACATCTGTCCGTTCACTTTTACTATCATTGCATCTTTCGGAACATCTCTCATATTCCTGAAGCCGGACCAGCTGACAAAGAACATTATCAATACAAGAATTATAGGAATAACAGTCCAAACTATTTCAAGAGTTGTATTACCTTCAATCTGTGTCGCTACAGGATTTCTTTTTCTGCTGTACTTATATACAAAATAAAGCATCACTATTGTAATTAACAGCAGGAGAACAATTGAAATACCCATGATAAACCAAAAGGTAAAATCTACTTCATTTACTATACTAGGTCTCATTTTTTTTAATATCTGAAAGTTAAATCAAAGAAAGTTAAAATTAAAACAACAATAAAAATAACCATACATACGCCTATAAATAGCTTTATGATCTTATTATCAAATTTTACATGCATGAAAAAATTCACCACGAACATTGATTTGACAAGAGCAATTAACAACGCAACCGTAAGAGCAAGACTGCCGAGATTGATGCCGGCTACTGCTACTGTTATCGAAGTCAGTGAAAGCAATCCGATCCATACAAGCACATTGATCCCGTAACTGGGATGATGAACTTCGGCTATGTGACCTTCGCCCGGCTGATCGTGATGTTCTGAATTATTATTTGAGCTCATAAATATTTTATATTAATGAATTAAATACAAAAGAGGGAACAGGAATATCCAGATTATATCGACAAGGTGCCAGTATAATCCCGCATTTTCCATGCGCTGAAAATTACTTGATGTAAGTACGTCTTTTTTTATCTGCCACATTACAACTCCTATAAAAATAAGTCCGACAATGATATGTAATGCATGAAGTCCTGTCATAACATAATACAATCCGAAATACATTACTTCTCCTTCACTCATTTCCTGAAGCGCAGGACCTTTCGGATAAATGCCGTGATGGAATTTTGCTCCCCATTCAAAATATTTGTTAACAAGAAATAATAATCCGCAGACGACAGTTACCCAAAGAAAGAAAAGACTGAGCTTTTTATTGTTCTTCTGAAGGGCTACAATTCCCAGTACAACTGTAAGACTGCTTGTCAGAAGTATAACTGTATTTACTGCTCCTAAAAGTACATCAAGTTCGGCGGCAGCGGCGGCAAATCCTTCAGGATAAATGAATCTGTAAGCTGCATACAATATGAACAGACCTCCAAACAGAAGTATTTCCGTAAAGAGAAAAAGCCATAGACCCATTTTTGATCCGAAATCATCCCTGTGTATATGGACAACGTGATAATCCGGTTGTGTATTTTCGTTTGTTTGACTCATTATTTTGTTGTTTCCTCCTGTCCGTGAATGTGTGAATGGTCGTAAGGACCTGTTGTTACTGTCGGAATTTCATCAAAGTTCTCCAGCGGTGGCGGTGAAGGAACTGACCACTCAAGTGTAGTTCCGCCCCATGGATTATCAGAAGCTTTCTTTCCGTTTCTGAGTCCGCTCAGAAGATTTGCGATCATTACAAGTATTCCGGATACCAGTATCCAGGATCCTACTGTTGATATTATATGATATGTGGTAAACTCTGGCAGATAATCATAATATCTTCTCGGCATTCCCATGTAACCCATAATAAACATTGGAAAATATAATGTGTTAAATCCTATCGCTATCCAGTATGCTGCTACCTTAGCCATTTTTTCATTATACATCTTTCCGAAGAATTTCGGAAACCAGTAATGGATCGATGCAAAGAATATCAGACCCATTCCTCCAAACATTACATAATGGAAGTGAGCAACCACAAAATAAGTATCAGTCAGGTGAAGGTCTGTATTAAGAGCTCCGAGTACTAATCCCGTAAGTCCTCCTATGGAAAATATGAATATGAACAAAAGTGTGTAAAGCATAGGAGCAGTAACTTCTATGGATCCTTTGTATAAAGTTGCTACCCAGTTGAATATCTTTATCCCCGAAGGTAAAGCTACTATAAATGTTAATAAAGAAAAAATTACTCTTGAAGTATCGCTGATACCGCTTGAGAACATATGATGTCCCCATACCAGATATCCTACCAAAGCAATTCCAAGACTTGATATTGCAATAGGCACATATCCGAATATCGCCTTTTTTGCGAATGTCGGAATAATTTCAGATACCACACCCATCGCAGGTAAAATCATAATGTACACTGCCGGATGTGAATATATCCAGAATAAATGCTGATACAGAAGCGGGTCGCCTCCAAGTGTCGGATCAAATACCCCGATCCCGAAAGCCCTTTCAAGTATGACCAGTACAAGTGTAATTCCGATTACCGGAGTTGCTAATATCTGTATCCATGCTGTTGCATAAATACCCCATACGAACAAAGGCATCCTGAACCATGTCATTCCGGGACATCTTAGTCTGTGTATTGTTGTAACAAAATTAAGCCCGGTCAATATTGAGGAAAATCCCAGAACAAATGCTGCAAAAACTGACAATGATACGTTAGTGGTGGTCCGGATACTGTAAGGCACATAAAATGTCCAGCCGGTATCCATTACGCCGCCCGGTCTCATTATTGAATAAATTGCAATCGCGCCGCCTATTATATAAAGATACCACGAAAGCAGATTCAGTTTGGGAAACTGAACGTCCTTAGCGCCTATTTGTATCGGCATTATAAAATTACCGAATACAGCTGGCACACCGGGTATAATAAAGAGAAAAATCATTATAACTCCGTGTAATGTGAAAATGGAATTATAAGTCTGAGCTGAAATAAATGTTGAACCCGGTGAAAGCATCTCAAGCTTCATAACCACACCTAATGACATAGCTGTAAGGAAGAACAATGACATGCTGCAGAGATACATAATACCGATCCTTTTATGATCGGTGGTAAGCAGCCATGAGAGAATTCCCTTATACTTTGTCTTTACATGATAAAAATCAACTTCAGCTGTCTTATCAGAAACAGCTACAGTTCCGTTAGCCATAATATTTTATATGTTGTTTAAATTTACTTTATTCTTTTTCTTTTTAAAAACCAGTATTCCAAAAAATACACCCAGCACAAGAAGGATACCTGTTCCCGCAACTCTTGTAATATTCAACACATATCTTCTTCCGTCAGGATCATAACTGAAACACATTTTCATGAGTCTGTTTATCGATGGAACAACTTTTCCTTCCGAAGCTTCTGTAACTGCCATTTTAAAATCAAACGGAAGGTATTCAATGCTGTACAGATATCTTACGATCTTACCATCCGGCGATACTACCATTATACCTGCCCCGTGCATGAAATCATTTCCCTGTCTCTGAAAACCAAATCCCAGCGCATCCGCTATCTTTTTAATACTTGCGCTGTCACCGGTCAGAAATCTCCATGAATCCTCCGGGATCTTTCTGTCAAGATTCCCAAGATAACTCTCTTTTTTTCCCGATGCCATGACATGATCTTCCGTATGATCAAAACCTATTGTTATAAGATCATAGTCCTTTCCGGGTTCGAGGTCTGTCTTGTCAACAGCCGATGACAACCCGTTCAGTAACGGTGAACATATTCCCGGACATCTGAAATATACAAGTGAAAATATAGTTGGTTTATTAATCAGACTTTTTACATCCACATCATTTCCGTTTTCATCTTTTAAAATAATACCGTCAGGAATTGTTTCGCCTAATTTTTCTGTGATACCGACTTCGGATTTATTAACTTCGGTATTCTGAGCCCCCGCATCTTCCTGTGAGTATAATTGTCCTGAATAAACTATCAATAATAATAACACTATTATTAATTGTGAATATTTTTTTTGATTTTTCATAATTATAACTTGTTTTTCATAAACATGTTTTTTAAATATACATAAATTCTGTCTGCATCTGTTGCGCCTATCTGATATACTGAAGCTTTGAATCCTTTATCTACCGGATCAACCGAAAGAAACTTTAATAACTCCTGTGAGCTTTCGGTCCACTTCATATTTGAAGAAAGAGAATACAGCGCTTTGTTCTCATTTAAAAATAAAGATCTGACGATAGATGCAGCTGTATCATTCTTATCGGACGCTATATCCGAAGCTATTGCTTTAAGATCGTTTGTTAATGTGTCATTGTTAAGTATCTCAAGCTCCATTGCAAGATTAAGCGGGATCTGATTAGCTGCTTTTACACCTGTTGATAAACTGTATTTCTCATCAAGCGCTTTCATGCTGTCCGGATCTGCTTTCGGAAATGTCGGATTAAAAGTATGAATATATTGTATCAGAGCAAATCTGTCTTCAGGCGGTATGTTACTGAAACTTGCCATACCCGTATTTGCGATACCCTCCTCAAGCGTAACGTACATTCCGGCATATGAAGGAGAATTTTTCCAGAATTTCGGATTTACAAAATTTCTGGGCGGCGGATTCAGAGCGGCGCCGGCAGAACCATTACCTTCGCCGGTTTCCCCGTGACAACTAACGCAATTCGTACTATACAGTTCCTTTCCTTTTGCTATGAGTTCCGGGCTTTCTGTGCTGAATTTTATGACATCCACAGGTGGCGTCATCTGACCTTTCTTTACCGGAAGAGCTACACGCATATTGGAATCTGCTGCCAGTAACCCGGGAGCCGAAAATAATTTATTGTAATCAAGCGTCTTTACATACTTCGAACCCAGTAATATCAGGAAGGCAAGCAATAACATATACAGAATTCCGTAAAACTTTTCCAGATCTCTGAATAAGTCATATACATTGAACTTTTTCTTTTTTTTCTTGCTGTCGAAATTCATTTCGGAAAATATTTATATTTTAAATTCTATTATTTCTTTAATTGAACAATCTGAATCTTTAAAAATATATATCTTAAGTAAGATGATAATCAAGTCCAGCCTGAAGCTTCGGATCTTTAACCGGTACAAGATTCTTTCTGTCAGCTCTGTATTTGAATACTGTGATCATTAATCCGGCTGCAAACAACATAACTCCAAGTTCGCTCCATCCAAATGTAAACTCTTTAAAATATGTCGGCATTATTATCCAGTAAAGATCATATGCATGAGAAACAACTACCCATATCGCCATAATTTTCAAAAGTTTCGGATTGACTTTCGAACTTCTCGGGAGCAGAATAATGAACGGTAGTACAAAATGAAAGAATATAAGACCAATAGAGAAATACTCCCATCCGTTTTTCATTCTCATAATTATCCAGAAGGTCTCTTCAGGAATATCAGCATACCAGATCAGCATATATTGTGAAAATGCAAGATATGCCCAGAAGATAACGAATGCAAACATGAAAACTCCAAAGCTGTAATAATGATTATTGCTTAATTTTTTCTGGAAGTATCCTTTTTCATTCAGATTCACTGCGCAGAATGTGGCAGCTCCAAATGCTGCAAGTAAAGTACCGGCGAAATAAATAACACCGAACATTGTTGAATACCAGTGCGGCTCAAGACTCATCATCCAGTCCATTGAAGCAAATGCCATTGTCAATAAAAACAAAATTGCAAACACAGCTGAAAACTTTATACTCTGTTTTGTTAATGAAGGATCTCCTGTCAGATCCTGTTTCTCGGAATTTCTGATGAACAGATAAAAGAATATCAGCCAGATTGCCAGATAGATCACTACTCTTACAGTAAAAAACTGAACATTCAGATACGGTTCTTTTGCCTGCAATAACGGATCCGCGGCTACTGCTTCAGGATGTGACCAGTGAAAAAGATCATGAAGTCCAAACATTAGCGGAATAGTCAGAACTACTATAACCGGTATCAATGCGGCTAAAAATTCTGATACTCTTCTAAATGGTGTACTCCATGTTGCTCCAACCAGATATTCCAATGCCACCAGAGCAAGTGAGCCGACTCCTATACTTACCAAAAACATATACATCCAGAGATAATCAAAAAATGCCCTGTGTGAATCCACCGCAAATGATATCGCAATGGAAAGAGCACCTATACCAAGTAATCCATAACCAATTGTACCAACCTTAGCCGGTAATAATTTTTTCTGATAATCCATTAATTCAATTATAAATTGTAAATTGTAAATTTTAAAAGATAAATTGTTATAACCATTTCCACATTAACATACTCTTACTTGAATTCCTAATTCCTAATTCCTAATTCATAATTTTCTTTTTACTTTATTCTCAACCGTCCACTTAAACATCATCTGTAACCATAAGTAATCAAGCTTCTCCTTCGGTGTCATCTTTGATAATGGTTTCTCAATGTGACCGTCAAACATCGGATCTATTTCTATCCCGTTAACCGGGTTTATTTTTTTGTTCATAAATTTTTTCAAGCTCCTTAATATCCATCAGATCCTTATCTCTCGCAGGATCTATTAACTTCTTGACAAATAAAAGATCTTTAATCGAAGAAACTTTTATTTTGATATCATCAATCATTATCTCATCCGAATCTTCTAATAGCTCATCATATGATTTCGGATAACTCAGAAATACATCAAGCTGCAATGGTGTATTTCCTGATAAAAAAGTGTAAACCAAAGCTCCTTTCTTCTCAAACCATTCCTTCCTTTTCTTTTCATCAAGCAAATTCTCAACCGGCTCAGGAATTCTTGGAACCAATTTTGAATTCTTCATAACTTCTAATAACTTCCTTAGGTTATTCTCTTCAAATGAAACCGAAATATCCAGATCATAAGTAGCTCTCTCAACTCCCTGCAATACACAAGCCACACCGCCGCATACAACATACTTTACACCTGCATTTGAAAGCGCTTTTATTAAATCAAAAAGATCTAAATGAGATTCTCTTTCTGTTTCATTATTTACTTTATTATCTTCACTCAATCTTAATACCTATTACTTAATACCTATTACTTAATACTTATTTAGCCATTTCCAGA